>CANNNH010000403.1 GCA_947505915.1 Comamonadaceae bacterium | reverse complement strand
CACAGAATGGCTCAGGTGCTTCCGGAACTTCATGCCCTAGTGCGACACCTACGTTCTCAAAAATTACGCCCTGCTTGAGCAGATTAGGGTTCATAGTAATCTGTGGGTCCCATCAACCAAATTAGGGGGGTGGGGTACGGTGGGGTAGCCATTTCCAGAAATCAATAAGGGGTGGGGGGCAGCTACTCAGGCAACGTCAATCCCTTTAGAACGGGCGAAGCGGCGCACCATCCGGATACTGGGTAAGCCCAGCCATGCCTTAGTTCATGAATTCGCGACTTTGTATGTCTCGCGCGTGATGAAGTACGCGTATCACAGTGATGCCGCCCTCTGCTGGCAAGTAGTACAGGTTGTACGCGGTCGATGTCGGCCAGCACCTGATGCCGGCGCTTAGCTCGGGGCGCTCTCTGCCCATCAAGGGCTGCAAGGCCAGTGTCTGGGCTTCTTTCTCGATGACATCCATGACATGGTCAGCAGCCTCGTAACTTTGCTCTGAAATAAACGACCACGTTTCCAGAATGTCAGTCTGAGCACTACGAGTAAAGAATACCGATGCCATCAGGACGTTTTCTTAAGCGCACGGCCTTGGGACTTGATGGCGGCCATGTCCATTTTGCTGACGTGACCAGCGTTCACATCTGCCATGCCTTGAGCGATGTCGGCCCTGATGGCTGCAAGGCTGGATTGCTGTACTGATTGGTAAGCCTCGAACAGGCGCAAGGCTTCGCGAATGACTTCACTGGCCGAGCCATAAAGGCCAGAGGCTACATGCGCTCGAACTCGTGATTCAAGCTCGGCTGGCAAAGATACGTTGAGTGTCATACGGGCAACCTTTAATGGCAATATTTGACATATTATGGCATTGAGCATTGTGTCGTGGCTCACTTAACCACCAAGCTCTGGCTAAGCGGCGCACCATCCCGATACTGGGTTCTGCACCCGAGCCCTGAATGCCTTTACATTCCCTTGACGGAATATTCCGTAGAGGTTATATTCGCCGCATGAATTGGGAAGTTGAATACACAGATGAGTTTGACCATTGGTGGTCGAGGTTGACTGAAGAGGAGCAGGTCAGCGTGGCTGCTTCTGTCAAATTATTGGAAGAGCGAGGACCTAATCTTGGTTTTCCTCACAGCAGCGGCATCAATGGCTCAAAGCACAGCCATATGCGAGAGCTGAGAACCCAGCACCTTGGCAGGCCATATCGAACTCTCTATGCTTTTGATCCACTTCGTAATGCGATCTTGCTGATAGGCGGGGACAAGACAGGTGATGACCGCTGGTACGAAGTGAACGTCCCAATTGGTGACCGTTTGTATGACGAGCACTTGGAAGAACTCCGAAAGGAAGGAAAAATAGATGACTAAGAAATTCTCTGATCTGCGTGCAAAGATGAAGCCTGAAGCGCAGAAACGCGCTGCTGCAATGGCTCAAACAATGCTGGCTGAGATGCCTTTGAACGAGCTACGTCAGGCACGTGGTTTGTCTCAAAAGATGCTGGCCGAAGTGCTTCAAGTTCAGCAACCGTCAATTGCAAAAATAGAAAAGCGAACAGACATGTATCTGTCCACACTACGCAGCCACATTGAAGCTATGGGTGGGGAGCTGGATATCGTGGCTCGCTTTCCTGATGGTTCGGTCAAGATCAGCAATTTCGCTGACTTGGGGAATGCTGCGGCAGTGTGACGTCAAAGTGACCTACAAAGCCCGCAAAGCCGCAGGCGATACTTGGACCATCATGACGGGCGGCATGAACATTCCGCCCAGAGCCGTATTGACCGAATTGGTTGCATCTAGCAGGGTATCGTGCGAAAGATGCGCATAACGCTGCGTAGTCTTAACTTGTGTGTGACCAAGGATGTTCTGGACCTCATAGAGCGTTCTGCCAGCGTTCACTAAGAAACTAGCGTGTGAATGCCTCAAATCATGAATTCTTACATCACCTAAGCCGACACTTTTGCGTGCAGTGTCCCAAGCAAAGAAGATGTTCACAAATGGCTTTTTCGTATCTGGGTTGGGAAACGTCCACTCACACTTCATGTCCCTAGGCATTGTGCTCAAGATATTGAGTGCCCCGTCTGACAACGGCACATGCCTAGCCTTACCAGACTTAGTTATGGGAATGCGCCAGATGCAGCGATTGAAGTCAAAGTCCTCCCACTTGGCGTCAAGCACTTCCCTTTTACGGGCACCCGTCAAGATCAGCATAGGCACGATGTATTGAAGCATGGTGTTTTGGCTCTTACAAACAGCGTCATATAGGCGCTGAGCTTCGTCCACGCTTAAGTAGCGTTCTTTCTTATTGTTCTCTTCCATAAGCGGCACACCCTTGGTTGGGTTGGCCTTGACGCCGGATATTTCCCAGCGCACCGCTAGATTGAAGATGTAGCGCATCATTATGAGAAGTCTGTTTGCCGACCCCGCAGCAGCACCTGATGCTTTGCGCTCAGAGTGCAACTTGACAATGTCTTGCCGTGTTATCTCATCCATGTACTTGTTACTAAACCGTGGAAGCAAGTGGTTCTTAAGTAGGCTCACATCGGTGCCCCATGACCGCTTGTATGTCTTCACGTAAGGCATGTAATGCTCTTCAATGAAGGTGGAGAAGGTCGGAACTAGTTTCGCTTCTAATTTGGCAGCAAAGGGGTCAAGGCCCAAGGCGATTTGGTTTCTAATAGAGGCTACCTTTTTTCTAGCCTGATCTAAAGATAAGTCGTCAGTACTTGCCAGCTTGATTTGTCTTTGAACCCCCCGAAAATCTGTATAGCGGAAGTAGTAGGCTTTTCGGCCTGTCGGCCTGACTTCGACCATCAAGCTCCGGCAAGATAAATCAAAGTAGTCGGCCTTGGCCTTACCTGATGGGCATAGAACCTTGTCAATGAAACCTGCGGAGAACTGTATTTTTGGCATATAAACCACCTTTAATGATTGAAATAATATCACATAATAGTGAAAGTATGCAATACATAATTTTAATTCCATAATGTAAAATACGCCTCAT
>CANNNH010000402.1 GCA_947505915.1 Comamonadaceae bacterium | reverse complement strand
TGCCCGCCCAATCCATCCTCACCCAGACTGCGAACAGCAGTGATGGTGCTCGAAAGTTTCCGCGCACCAAAAGTTGCGCAGTCAAGCTGAAGGCGACTGACGATTTGTGGTACTCCAGCATGAGGAAGCCGCCTTCAGCTTGACTGCTCAGCGCTACAGCCATCTGAAGATTTCTGGCGCTCCAGCCGAAACCAAATTTAATTCTGCTCTGACCCCAATTAATCCAAGGCTATGATGACACCCATGTCTTTGGAGAAGTTCGTGGTCATCCCAAAACAATCTATTCATTTATGGCGATGTGCCTTAAGCGCAGTTGCTTTGATGTGTGTCTTTTCAGTAAAGGCTCAGCCTGTGAATTCAGCGATCATTGATCCCCATTTGTGGTTAGAAGAAGTGCAGGGCGACAAAGCCTTGGCTTGGGTGCGCGAGCGCAATGCGGTGTCTACTGCATTGTTACAAGCTCAACCTGTGTTTGCAGACAATCGTGCCAAAGTGCTGGGCGTGTTAAACAACCGCGATCAAATTCCGGGCGTGACCCGCAGAGGTGAGTACCTCTATAACTTCTGGCGCGATGCAAAAAATCCGCGGGGTCTGTGGCGCCGCACGTATCTTGAAGAATATCGAAAAGTGCAGCCCGAGTGGGACGTGCTACTCGATCTAGATGCACTTGGCAAAGCTGAAAATGAAAACTGGGTGTGGGGCGGCTTCGATTGCTTGGCACCTGATTACAACCGCTGTCTGATCTCGGTGTCGCGGGGTGGTGCAGACGCCAAAGTTACTAGAGAGTTTGACATTGCCAAACGTGAGTTTGTGAAAGATGGATTTAATTTGCCTGAGGCCAAATCACAGCTCGATTGGGTCGACATCAATACCGTTTATGTAGGCACCGATTTTGGCCATGGGAGTATGACCCGCAGTGGCTACGCTCGCATTATCAAACGTTGGAGGCGTGGCACACCTATTTCTGAAGCACAGTTCGTGTACGAAGCAAAAGAAAGCGACGTAGCTGCGTTTGCAACCGTTGACAAAACCCCAAACTTCGAGCGCACCGTTTTTGGTCATTCAGCCGATTTTTACAACACCGAAATCAATGTGCTTGTAGATGGCAAACTGGTCAAGATCGACAAACCAAGTGATGCTGCCTTGTCTTGGCAACGCGAGTGGGCGTTTTTATTGTTGAAAAGTGATTTCAAAGTAGCTGAGCGTACTTACAAGTCTGGCAGTTTGCTGGCTATCAAGTTTGATGCATTGATGCGCGGAGAGCGTAGTTTTGAACTGCTGTTTGAGCCAACAGCCACACGGTCTTTATCTCGCAGTGGGCCCACCACCACGCGTGATTTTTTACTGCTCAACATCTTAGATAACGTGTCGGGTCGCATTGAAGAGTTGCAGTACCTGGGAGGTAAATGGCAGCGCCGCGAAGTGAAAGCGCCTTCCCCTGGGGCTTTGGGGGCTGTGGGCATGCACGACCCATTTGTCAAAGACGACCCACTGGCCAATCACTACAGCATGTCGTACCTCGACTTTTTAACGCCCGCCAGTATGTACTTGAGCAAGGCCGGCAGTGATGAGCGTGAATTGCTCAAACGCAACCCCACATTCTTTGACAGCACTGGCATGCGCGCTGAGCAGCGCTTTGCCACATCCAAAGATGGCACCCAAGTACCTTACTTTGTGGTCTACCCCAAAGGCGTAAAAACAGACGGCACCAACCCAACTGTGTTGTATGGGTATGGTGGTTTTCAAATTTCAATGACACCGTTTTACAGCGGTGGTTGGGGAACTACCTGGCTTCAGCGTGGTGGCGTGTTTGTTGTTGCCAATATTCGAGGTGGCGGCGAGTTTGGTCCGACTTGGCACCAAAGTGCCATTAAGCAAAATAAGCAAAAAAGTTATGACGACTTTGCGGCAGTTGCCGAAGATCTAATCAAAGCGGGTATTACCAAATCACAGCACCTTGGCATCATGGGTGGGAGCAACGGCGGCTTGCTGGTAGGCGCTGTCATGGTGCAACGACCCGAGCTGTTTGGTGCAGTGGTCTGCAGTGTTCCCTTGCTAGACATGCAGCGCTATCACAAACTTTTGGCAGGCAACAGTTGGATGGCTGAGTATGGCAATCCAGACAAGGCGGATGAGTGGGCGTACATCAGCCAATACAGTCCGTATCACAATGTGAAGAAGGGCGTGAAGTATCCCAAAGTGCTGTTTGCTACTTCTACGCGAGATGATCGTGTTCATCCAGGGCATGCCCGCAAAATGGCGGCGCGCATGTTAGAGCAGGGGCATGATGTGCTGTATTTCGAGAACATCGAGGGTGGCCATGGGGGCGCTTCGAACAATGAGCAGCGTGCGAATTTGGTGGCGCTTGAGAATACGTTTTTGTGGGTTAGTTTGGGGGGGCTCTGATAATTTACTGAGCTTGCTGTGTGAGGAAGCCGCCTTCAGCCTGACTGCTCAACGCTCCAACAAGTCGACCAATCCCGGTGTACCATTTCCAAATGGCAATCAAATACGGCACAAACGGCAACGACAGACCCCTCACTGGGACTTCAGGCAGTGACACCATCTATGGCTTAGATGGCAACGACCGCATCATCACCGATGATGGCGATGACATCGTAGATGCAGGCGATGGCGATGACGAGGTCAATGGCTACCAAGGCGTGGGAAGTGCCTACACCTTCTATCCCGCCACTGGCATTAAGAAAATACATGGCGGCAACGGCAATGACTTTATCGTTGGAGGATCAAGCAACGATGAACTGTTTGGCGATGCCGGTATCGATACACTTTACGGCCGAAATGGCAATGATATTTTGGATGGGGGTGAGGGCGCTGACTACATGAACGGTGGTTCTGGAAACGATACCTACTACGTGTCAGATATCTACGATTTGATTGATGACGCCAGTGGCAACGACACAGCCTATGTGTCCACGAGTTTCGTCAAAATTCCAAGCTTTATTGAAAAAATAATCTACACCAATGGCGCAATCGCCTTGCC
>CANNNH010000401.1 GCA_947505915.1 Comamonadaceae bacterium | reverse complement strand
TGGCCAGCCATCCCCAACATGCCTTGGCCATGGCCCAACAATCAGGCTCGGGGGGCGCAGTTTTGTCCTTTGTGCTCAAGGCCACAGACCCTGAACAAGCCCGTGCCCGGGCTTTTCATGTGATGGACAGCATGCATACCTTGTCCTTGTCCACCAATTTGGGGGACGTCAAAACCCTGGTGGCCCACCCGGCCAGCACGTCGCATGGCCGTTTGTCTGAAGCCCAGCGTCAATCCGCAGGCATCGGGCAAGGTTTGGTGCGGGTTGCTGTGGGCTTGGAGCACATGACCGACATCCAGGCCGATTTGGCCCGTGGCCTCGACAGCTTGTGACCTCACCCACGCTGGCAGCAGCGTGAACCCCTGAGCGTTTTCATTTTTTGATGCAAAGACTTCTGACCCCATGACCTCCCGCGTTCGCACCCGTTTTGCCCCATCGCCAACCGGCTTTATCCATTTGGGCAACATCCGCTCCGCGTTGTACCCCTGGGCGTTTGCCCGGTCCAAGCACCACGCCCACGGCGGGGACTTTATTTTGCGCATCGAAGACACCGACTTGGACCGATCTACCCAGGCGGCCGTCGATGTGATTTTGGAAGGCATGGCTTGGCTGGGCTTGGACACCGATGAAGGCCCCTACTACCAGATGCAGCGCATGGATCGTTACCGCGCCGTGTTGGCACAAATGCAAACCGATGGATTGGTTTACCCCTGCTACACCAGTGTGGCCGAACTGGACGCCTTGCGCGAGCGCCAAATGGCGCAAAAACAAAAACCCCGCTATGACGGCACTTGGAGACCTGAGCCCGGCAAAACGTTGCCCCCCGTGCCAGAGGGTATTCAACCGGTACTGCGCTTTCGCAACCCCACGCAAGGGGTGGTGGCCTGGGACGACAAAGTCAAAGGGCGCATCGAAATCAGCAATGCAGAACTGGATGACTTGGTGATTGCCCGCCCCGATGGCACGCCCACTTACAACTTCTGCGTGGTGGTCGACGACATTGAAATGGCCATCACACACGTCATCCGCGGCGACGACCACGTCAACAACACCCCGCGTCAAATCAACATCTTTCGCGCCCTCGGCGTTGAGCCACCGGTGTATGCCCATTTGCCCACCGTGCTCAATGAGGCCGGCGAAAAAATGAGCAAGCGCAATGGCGCCAAGCCCGTCACCCAATACCGTGACGAGGGCTACCTACCCGATGCCATGATCAATTACCTGGCCCGTTTGGGTTGGAGCCATGGCGATGATGAAATCTTCAGCCGCGAGCAGTTTTTGGATTGGTTCAATCTGGACCATTTGGGCAAAAGCGCCGCTCAATTCGATGAGGCCAAACTGCGCTGGGTCAACGCCCAACACCTCAAAGCCATGGACCCTGAGCGCTTGGCAGAACTCGTGCGCCCTCGACTGGCGCAGCGCGGCATTGCGCCTGACCCCCAACTGGCGGCGATATGCGCCTTGTTCAAAGACCGTTGCGACACCACGGTGGCACTGGCCGATTGGGTCGCTGTGTTTTATTCAGATGTGCATGTGGATCCTGACGTCTTGAAGCCCATGCTCAACCCCGAGGTGCACCAAGCCATCGCAGCCTTGGCTCAAGCCTTGGCCAGCTGCGAATGGGCACCAACGGTTTTAGCTGCACAAATCAAACAGGTGCTCACACAAGCAGGCATCAAAATGCCCCAATTGGCCATGCCGGTTCGGGTGCTGTTGTGTGGCCAAGCGCAAACCCCATCGCTGGATGCGGTGATCGCTTTGTTCACCCGCGAACGGGTTTTGCAAAGGCTGCAGAAGGTCCACAATTTCGGGCTATAATTTCGCCTTTCGATACCACCACGGGGGTATAGCTCAGCTGGGAGAGCGCTTGCATGGCATGCAAGAGGTCAGCGGTTCGATCCCGCTTACCTCCACCAGTCGTATCGAACAGTCCAGGTTTTGACCCTATCGTCTAGAGGCCTAGGACATCACCCTTTCACGGTGAGTACCGGGGTTCGAATCCCCGTAGGGTCGCCAAGTTGTCTTCACTTGGTTGCGTGCAACAGCGCAACGCGAGAAGCACCTACCAGGAGTGGTAGTTCAGTTGGTTAGAATACCGGCCTGTCACGCCGGGGGTCGCGGGTTCGAGCCCCGTCCACTCCGCCATCAAAGAAAAAGCCGTTGTTTTTGCAACGGCTTTTTTCTTGGGTTTTGGCGTTCGTGGGTACCGGCTCCATCAGCCTTTCACTGGGCGAGGACCGGCACTTTATTCACGGCACCCGCTCTGGGATGTGGCCCTTCAAAAGTGCATCTGGCGTGGTTTGTCTGTCTTTGCCCGTCAGATGATATGTACAAAAACTAATGACTTTCCCTGTGTTTCAAAAGCATCGCTTGACGCGATGTGGCGGTGGCTTTAAAACTGGCCAGTGCTGTTTACCTCCAGGGCATTTGGAGGCCTCAGGTGGTTTGGCAGAGGGCTCGGTCATGGCGTTGAGTTTTTTGTATTCAAACCGTTGGAGATGCACAAACTGGTTGGCTAAGGCCAGGTGTCGACTGTTTCTTTTGGAATTGTCAAAAAGAGGACTGACAGATGGACCATTTATCTACCCCTGAATCTGGCACTGCGGTGTATGCGCTGAAGCGCATGAGTTTGGCTTGCACATGAGCCGGCGCACCCTCACGCCCCATGCCCCCAGCTTGGGTGATGCCAATTGTTGGTCCGATGGTGTTGTCCCCATGACCTCTGTGCCCGGGGGGTTGACCGCCAATGCCCAAGGGGGGCTGAGTTGGCTGCTCAACACCCTGGAAAAAGAGGTTTTGCCGCGTTTGCTGCAGGCCCATGCACACAGCGATGCCGGACCCGACAAGCGTCCATCCATCAGTGACAACGATGTGCCCCCCAGTGTGGTGCAACCCTTGGTGCAAATGGCCTTGACCAACGATACCGCCGATATGCTGGCCTATGTCCAAGCCATTCACGCCCAAGGCGTGGCTTTGGAAACGGTGTATTTGCATGTGCTCACGCC
>CANNNH010000400.1 GCA_947505915.1 Comamonadaceae bacterium | reverse complement strand
GAATTGCATTTGGTAGTGCCCCCTGAAGGTACGCGCTCTCAATCTCGTCAGTGGAAGACTGGTTTTTATTACATCGCACTGCAAGCGCAGGTACCCATCGTATTGGGATTTTTAGACTTTGGCAGCAAGACATCTGGACTTGGCCCCGCATTTTTACCAACGGGCGACTTAGAAGCAGATATGACACGCATCAAAGCCTTTTACGCCCCATTTAAAGGCAAAAATGCCTCTCAGTTTGTTATGGATTAATTAATTCAGATGCTTATTATTTTTCCCATACAAAACATTTCTGATCTATAGAATAAGGTTTATGCCTGCACAGTTTCAATTTGGTCTTTCTCTCAAACCATTTTTGGTCTGCTTTTTTTTGCTGTTCGTTATATTCACTCTGAATTACTCTTTAGCGCAAAATAAAAATGCCCCGCCCGCTTTGGTCTGTTCGGCCTCAGACTTTAAAGCCTTGGCGTACACCACGAATGACGCGCAGCTGCGAGAAGAGCGTGCAAAAGAATGGCTTAATAAGTACGGTAAGTCTTGCCCTCTTGATCAAATTGAATTTATTCTGATGAACCAAGCTGTCTGGCTGGGTACCTCCAATACGCCCGCCATCAGTTCTTCTATTGAAACCATTTACAAACTGAAAAAAGCTTCTTCCGACGATCTTGAAAAGGCTGTTGACAAGCCAAGAGGCAGTGCAGCTAACAAGAGATAATTTTTTGTATTTTTTTCTGGTAAGTCTGCTTATTGACCTTTTTATTTGATTTATGCATTTAATTCCTTTAAAAGTTTTTCGATATTTTGCTATTGGAGTTTTGATACTCTTGCTTAGCCTGTCTATCCCCTCAAATCATTTTGTGAATGCCCAAGTCAAAAACTTGGGGACTGCTTGTCTTTCAAATGAATTAAAAGCCCTGACTTACACCATCAATGATGTTGATGCTCGCGAAACAAGCGCCCTTGCGTGGTTGGCAAAGTTTGGCAAAGGCAACTGCCCAGCAGCTGAGTTAGATACGATCGCTAACAATGCACCTCTGTGGTTAGGTACTTCCTACACACCTAAAGTCAACCAAGCTATCAGCGCATTAAGCAACGCCCGTAAATTGGGCGCCACCAGTTCGCCCAATCCTGCCCCCAAGTCAACTTCCTCGGATTCTTCCACTCAAGCCGACACCGTCGGCACCCAAAAGAGAGCGCCTACTGCAAAAAAAGCGGATGAAAATGTTGCCACCAGTATCAGCCCTACGGGTCTGCGTGAAAGTGAAATCAACCAGTGCTTGGCCAATGAGATCGTTACTTGGAACGATGGTGGTAAAGACACCAAAATGATCAGCCCAACCATGGTCTATGTTTATGACCATCAGGGTGCGCCTGATGGCTTCAGCGAAGAATCCGTATTTGCATCTTTGAAGAAAGCTTCAGTGGCTTGGGACCAATGCGGCGGGCAAAACACCGTCATCTTGAAGCGTGACTTAAGTCCCTCGGAGGCAGGACTCAAGATCACGGCTCTTTGGAGTGATGAAGACAAGTTGGGCACGATTGGTTTGGCCAACATCACCAAAAAAACTTTGACGCTCAGCCCTGAAGCTTTCGTTAATCTTAGAAAGGCCAATGCCACTAGAAACTTATTAGAAACCCTGCAAATGGTGGTTTCCCATGAAATCGGGCATTTTCAAGGTCTGACCTCGCACTCTAGACGTTGCGTTGACGTGCTGTCTTACTACACCAACGCAAGCGGCGAAAAATGTTCCATTCGAAACAATGGGGTAATGCCAACAAATATTGAATACCGATCGCAGCTTCCAACTGCTTGCGACATTCAACGCTGTCGCGCTTCAAATACCAATTAGGTGAGTTAGAACCTTACGCAATCCAAAGTGTTGGCGAAAAAGAATTCAAGACATTACATCAACTGTTTTGTTTTACGATTTCTACAATCAATGCAACGATGCCAGCAATAGCCGAGAAAACGACGATACCCACCACATAGTAAAGGGCAGATGTTTTTTTTATTTGGGTGACTTTGGATGTATTCATGAACCTATTCTGTCACCGAAGAGGGGGAAGCCTTGCTTAGGGTTATCTTTAGACGCTGGCAGGCTTTTGAAATGGTGCCGATTATCGGATTCGAACTGATGACCTACCGCTTACAAGGCGGTTGCTCTACCAACTGAGCTAAATCGGCACTGTATATATTCTAACCACAACACCCTAGGCAAAACTATTTGATGCGCTTGAGTTGCGGTCTGCTGCCAGAGTTGGGATGCGGCGGCTTGGGCGGATCAGTGGAGTCATCTGTGTCTTGCGTTTGGTGTGAGCTTGCTGTGCTTAAACCCATCACAGGTTTGATCACAGACACTACTGTTTTGGGCACAGCATCTTCAGCCTCACCGCTGGACGCACTCGGCGCGGGGAAAGCCATACCTTGTCCATTTTCACGTGCATAAATGGCAATCACTCTGGCTATCGGGACACTGATTTCTCTGGCCACACCACCGAATCGGGCTTTGAAAACCACAAACTCGTTGCCCAGTTGCAAATTGCTGGTCGCGTCAAAACTGATGTTGAGAACAATCTCACCGTTGTTGACATATTCTCTAGGCACCTGCACTGTGTCATCTACCAAAACAGCGATGTAGGGCGTAAAACCGTTATCGGTACACCACTCGTGCAAAGCACGTACCAAATAAGGCCGTGTGGAAGATGACTGCGCAATGTTGATCATGTCAGCAGCTTATTTACGCATCACTTTCTCTGAAGGCGTTAATGCTTCAATATATGCTGGTCTGGAAAAAATACGCTCGGCGTATTTCAGCAAAGGGGCGGCGTTTTTGGACAACTCGATGCCGTAATGGTCTAAGCGCCAAAGCAAAGGTGCAATAGCTACATCGAGCATAGAGAAGTTGTCGCCCAACATGAATTTATTCTTCAAGAAGACAGGGGCGAGTTGTGTCAAACGATCGCGAATGTGTGATCGAGCTTTTTCAAGCGCTTTCTCATTGGCCTTTTG
>CANNNH010000399.1 GCA_947505915.1 Comamonadaceae bacterium | reverse complement strand
TTTGGTCGATCAGTTTTATGGCGATGTGCAGGGCTTGGGTGGCTCCCGCTGGGACACCTCCAGCCTGGTCAAGCGATTGAAGTGATTGGCCTGGGGCCTGGAAAGGCCGCCATGGCTGGCGGCGGCTCTGCCAGTCAGCCTACGTCTGACCCGCTAAAGGGGTTCAGGGCTTGCTGGCCGGTGCAGCCGCTGCGGGTTCATTGACGGGCGGGGGCTGCAAGGTTTTGAGCTCTTCTTCGGTGATGATTTCAAACACCCGAATGATTTTTTGCACGCCACTGACGCCACGGGCAATTTCCACGGCACGGGTGGCTTCGCGCTGGGTGACGCGTCCCATCAAGTAGACCGTGCCACGCTCGGTCACCACCTTGAATGCGCTGGCAAAAATGTCTCGGCTGTCGACCATGGAGGCCTTGACCTTGCCCGATACCAGGGCATCGTTGGTGCGATCTGACAAGCTAGAGTTGGGTGCCACCGCCAACTCGTTGACCACGCTGCGCACGTTTTCCACCCGGTTGAGGACTTGCTCGGCCATTTGCTTGTCTTGGGCCTTGGAGACCTCACCGGTCAACAGCACTTGGCGGTTGTAGCTGGTGACGTTGATGTGCACGCCTGAGCCAATTTGCTCGCGGATGCGTGCGCTGGCACGAATTTCAATGCCTTGGTCTTCCAGTTGCGCGCCAGCGGTGCGCCGGTCTGAGGCGACCATGGTGCCCCCCACAAAGCCACCCACCATCAAAGGCGCCACACAGCCGCTCAAGAGCAGCGCGAACACGGACAAGCCGACCAATCGGGAGAGTGGGAGACGAAGAGATGGGGTCATGGGGTTTCCTGGTCACCGAGAAGTTGAGAATCTACGCCATCACAGATGCAGTGAATGGCCAACAAGTGCACCTCTTGGATGCGGGCTGTGCGCTCGTGGGGCACGCAAATGTGCACATCGGTTTCGCGCAGCATGGTGCCCATCTTGCCGCCGCCCTTGCCGGTCAAGGCAATCACTGTCATTTCGCGCTCATGCGCTGACTCGATGGCGGCAATCCCATTCGCCGAGTTGCCACTGGTGGAGATGGCCAGCAACACATCCCCCGACTGGCCCAGCGCCCGCACTTGTTTGGCAAAAATTTGGTTGAAGTGATAGTCGTTGGCAATGGCTGTCAAGATGGAGCTGTCGGTCACCAGCGAGATGGCCGCCAACTCGGGCCGCTCGCGCTCAAAGCGTCCCACAAACTCGGCAGCAAAATGCTGCGCGTCCCCGGCCGAGCCGCCGTTGCCGCAGGCCAGCACTTTGCCGCCGTTGGTGACACTGGCCAAGATGGCCTGCACCGCCGCGGCAATGGGTTTGCTCAAGATTTGCGCCGCCTGGTACTTGAGGTCGGCGCTGTCGATGAAATGCTGTTCGATGCGTTGCTCTAACATGGGGTGATCATAACTTCTGGTGGCTTCTGTGTTGTTACATCGCATCAAATGCCGCTTGAATCCACGCCAGGCCATCTGGCTCCACCACGATCACGTCAAACCGACAAGGCGGCTCAGCGGCCAAACGCGACAAGTAGTGCCGCGCAGCCCACACAATGCGCCGCCGCTTGGCAAAACCGATGCTGGCAGCCGCGCCCCCATGGTCGCTGCGGCTGCGCTGGCGCACCTCCACGAACACCAAGGTGCCTGCGGGGTCTCGCATGATCAGATCAATTTCACCCCCACCGCGCCCCGGCGTTCGATAATTGCGCACCAACAAACGCAAGCCTTGGGCTTGCAAATGCGCCAAAGCGAGTGCTTCAGCGGCGTCGCCTTGTTGTTTGGTGCTGACCCGCTTTGGATCGAGATTGCCCATTGAGTGCCTCCCCCATGAGTGCTTCTTTTGAACCCGCACTGGCCGCTGCGCATGCCGCCGCTGCCATGCAAGACCACCCCCAGGCCACTTTGTACATGGTGGGCACCCCGATTGGCAACTTGGCCGACATCAGTTTGCGTGCGCTGCACGTGTTGACACTGTCAGACACCATTGCTTGCGAAGACACCCGCCACAGCCAAAGCCTGTTGCGTGCCTACGGCATCGACAAGGCGGCGCACCAGTGGTTGGCGGTACACCAACACAATGAAGCCCAAGCCAGCGACCAAGTACTGGCCTTGTTGCGCCAAGGCCAGCGGGTGGCCTATGTGAGCGACGCGGGCACCCCCGGCATCAGCGACCCTGGCGCGCGCTTGGCCCATGCGGTCGCGGCCCAAGGCCTGCGGGTGATGCCCATCCCTGGGGCTAGCAGCGTCACCACCTTGCTCAGCGCCTGTGGCAGCACCAAAGCGCAAGACGCGGGCTTTGTTTTTTGGGGGTTTTTGCCTGCGAAAGGGGCTGAACGCACCAGCGCTTTGCAAGCCTTGGCCGCTGAGCCCCGTGCCCAGGTGCTGCTGGAGTCACCCCACCGGATCAGCGCCTTGGCCAGCGATTTGTCCATCTTGGGTGAACGTCCCGTCACCGTAGGTCGCGAGTTGACCAAGCAGTTTGAAGAGGTGGCCACCCTGTCGGCGCAGCAACTGCCAAACTGGTTGGCCCACAGCCCACAGCGCTTGCGCGGCGAGTTCACCCTGGTGGTGCACCATGCGCCACAGCACACCGATGAGATGGCCCAGGCACGCCGGGTGCTGGCTTTGCTGCTGGCCCAAGTGCCCGTCAAAACCGCTGTGCGCCTGACCGCCGACATCACCGGCCAAGCCCGCAACCTTTTATACCCACTGGCCTTGCAAATGCAGCAAGGCGACGACAAAGAAGGCTTGGATTGACCTCAGCGCCATAGCGCCAGATCGGGCTTTGGCATGGGGGCGAATGGTGCGCTGGCGGGGATCACATTTAAAAAATATTACCAATGAAAACATGCGCCCTAAGAAAATAATATTTGTAAAATACCGTCAAAAATACCGCACATTTTTAGAATGTGATCATTGTTGCGTCGTTGCCACATGTTGAATTGCCCCAAGAAGCTATCAACAACGCCAGAACACCCCATCGACCCTCCAAC
>CANNNH010000398.1 GCA_947505915.1 Comamonadaceae bacterium | reverse complement strand
CTTTGCTGATGGCTGGTTTTTGCTCGTCAGGGATGCTGGCCATGGATGGTATTTGAACGAAGTTGAAATACCAAAGCAAGCCAATCCACATGGTGCCAGAAACGACATGGAGCCATCTCATCACAAACGTTCCCCAAGCGTGACCAAACTGTATGGGCTGGCCAGAGACAGATGAGGCTATCAAGATAACCAAAATCAATAACACCAACCCTGCGAACAGAGTTTTATAAAGGGATTGCAAAATTTGACTCATTGAGCACCTTAGAAGTTGAACAAAACATAACTAGCAAAAAAGCCTTCTTTCAAGATCAGATTTTGCCATTATTTCGCTATGACAGTTTAGTTGACAAGTACCAACTTTCCCATGACCTCACGCGAACCCATTCGCAAATAGGCTTGAGGAAGATTTTCCATATTGACGGTCGAGTCGATATGGGGTTTTATTTTTCCACTGCCGTACCACTCCAGCAGCGTTTCCATCATTTGGGCATTTGCTTTGGGTTCTCTTTTGGCGAAATCCCCCCAAAAAACACCAACGATAGATGCACCTTTCAAAAGCGCCAAATTTAAGGGTAAGGATGGGATCGGGCCAGCAGCAAAACCGACCACCAAGTACCTACCTCGCCAGGCAATGGATCTGAACGCGGGTTCAGCAAAATCTCCACCTACGGGGTCATAAATAACGTCAGGCCCCTTGCCTTGCGTCAATAATTTTATTTGATCACGCAAATTTTCTGTGCTGTAGTTGATGACTTCGTCGGCGCCTAATTTTTTGCAAAGTTCACACTTCTCTTGCGTTGATGACGCAGCGATGACTCTGGCACCCATTGCTTTTGCGATTTGAATGGCGGCAGACCCTACGCCGCCTGCTGCGCCTAATACCAAGACTGTTTCACCCGCTTTGAGCTCCGCGCGATCAACCAATGCATGGTAAGAGGTTGCGTAAATCATGATGAAAGCCGCGGCATCAACCATGGGAAATTGATGGGGAAGTGGGACGCACAGTTTGGCAGGGGCTAAAGTGTGGGTGCCAAATCCTCCCGTGCCTGATAAGCACGCCACTGCTTGACCAACCGCAAGATGCTTAACATCAGATCCTATTGCTTGAATGACGCCAGCGTACTCTGAGCCAGGAACAAAGGGCAGGCTAGGCTTGATTTGGTACTTGTTTTGAACAATTAAAATATCGGGGAAATTTAAGCTGGCCGCTTTAATTTCAATGAGCACTTCGTCCGGTCCAGGGTTGGGCGTTGGCATATCTGCCCACTTCAGAGCTTCGACACCAACTGGGTTTTCGCATAGCCAAGCTTTCATTGTCATCTTTCTTTAAGTAATATGGGATTCATTTTATGTAAACCACAAATAGGGTTGATAAGGACTTTTTCCATTTGTACGCTCAAACCATACAATGACACTTTACGGGATGCAGCATGAAAATTCTTATTTCCAATGATGATGGTTACCAAGCGCTTGGCATTATCGCTTTGTATGAAGCATTGAAGGATATTGCCCAAGTTGAGGTTGTTGCGCCAGAGCAAAATAACAGTGCTAAATCAAATGCGCTGACTTTGCATTCACCCATCTATATTCGCACTGCCAGCAATGGTTTTCGATACGTCACAGGTACGCCGGCGGATTGCGTTCATATTGCCTTAACTGGCTTACTTGGCTACAAACCCGACTTGGTAGTCTCTGGTATCAATAATGGTGCCAATATGGGAGACGATACGATTTATTCTGGCACTGTTGGCGCTGCAATGGAGGGTTATCTAATGGGTGTTCCAGCTATCGCATTTTCGCAAGTCGACAGAGATTGGGTACGTATTCAAGATGCTGCGGCATATGCAAAGCATTTGGTTCAAGATTTAATGTCTTCTCATCAAGCAAGTTCTTCTCCTTGGCTTTTGAATGTCAACATTCCCAACTTACCGGTGGGTCAATTAGGACCGCCTAAAATCTGTCGCTTAGGGCGTAGACACCCTGCTCAGCGTGTTATCACTCAAGAAAGTCCACGTGGAGAGACGATGTATTGGATTGGTGGCGCTGGACCCGCCAGGGATGAAGCGCATGACACCGATTTTTTTGCGACATCACAAGGGTATGTTTCAATCACGCCTCTTCAAGTTGATTTGACCGAACATGCTCAATTAACGCACTGGAAGACAGTCGCTGAAAATTGGGAAAAAATTGCATGAAGCAAAAACCTAGCTTCCCAGCTAAGGTTGATGGGCTCGCGCCGAAGAAAGCGCAGCTTGCAAAAGGCTCTTCCCAGTTTCGTAGCTCAAACAAATCATCTGCCTTAGATTCATTTGCGACTTTGGCTTCTGGCGTGGGACTAGACTCGACAAAAGTTCGGGAAAGCATGGTTCAAAAATTGGCTGAACAAGGTGTGCAGGATGAGATGCTGTTGAAGGCTTTTTCTTGCATTGAGCGGCATAAATTTATAGACACAGCATTGGCAAATCAAGCATATGAAGACACCAGTTTGCCCATAGGGTTTGGGCAAACAATCTCTAAGCCTAATGTCATTGGAAGAATGATTGAGCTTTTGCGTCAAGGCAAAAATTTGATGATCACAGGCAAGCTCTCTCGGGTTCTTGAAATTGGAACGGGCTGTGGTTACCAAGCGGCTATTTTGGGTCAAGTTTCTAAAGAGGTTTATAGCATCGAGCGCATACAGGGTCTTTATGAAAAAGCCAAGGAAAACTTGCGGCCAATGCGGTTTCCCAATATCCACTTGATCTTAGGCGATGGAATGTTGGGCTTTGCCCAGGGAGCCCCCTATGCGGGGATCATTTCAGCTGCTGGAGGCGAAAATATCCCAGCTGCATGGCTTGATCAGCTTGCCGTGGGTGGTCGTTTGGTCGCACCTGTTGAAAATGAGCAGGGCTCTCAGGTCTTGGTTGTCATCGATAAATTTGAAAACAGTTATAAGCGATCTTTTTTGGAACCGGTAAATTTTGTTCCCTTACGTTCAGGTGTGGCTTGATGTATATGCATCCATTTTTTCCTT
>CANNNH010000397.1 GCA_947505915.1 Comamonadaceae bacterium | reverse complement strand
CATGGGAACCACCGCGCTGGCCACCATCAGAAGAACCGCATAGCCATAGCCAAATGACCATTGCAACTCGGGCATGAATTGAAAATTCATGCCGTACACACTGGCAATCAAGGTAGGGGGCAACAAGGCCACGCTGGCCACCGAGAAAATCTTGATGATCTTGTTTTGGTTGATGTTGATGAAACCGACTGTTGCATCCATCAAGAAGTTGATCTTGTCGAACAAAAAAGCGGTGTGACTGTCAAGCGAGTCAATGTCTCGCAAAATTTGCCGCGCATCATCAAATTGTTCAGCATTCAACATGCGCAAGCGCATGGCAAAACTCAAAGCGCGACGGGTGTCCATCATATTGCGGCGAATGCGACCATTCAAGTCTTCTTGTCGCGCAATCGCGCCTAGTACCTCGCCTGCCAATGCGTCCGTCACATCGCCCGACAAAACCATTTTGCTGACTTTTTCCAATTCGTCGTAAATACCTTCCAAGGTGTCGGCCGAGTATTCAGCGTCAACGGAGAACAGTTCAAGCAACACGTCTTTGGCATCCTCAATCAAGCCAGGGGCGCGGCGTGCACGCAAGCGCAACAAACGGAAAACGGGAAGATCTTCATCGTGGATCGAAAACAAGATGCCGTGACTGTTGTGCGTATCGTTATGCCGGTTCAAAATAAAGGCTACCCGCACGGCGCGGGGTTCTTCGATATCGGCGATCAAGAAGTCTGAACGTATATGCAGTTCGCCGTTGTCTTCTTCATAAAAACGCGCTGACTCTTCAATATCCTCGTCCATCGCGTCTTCTGGAATGTGTACGCCAAAGTGCTGGCTGATCCAGCGCTTTTCTTCTAGGGTGGGCGACTCCAAGTCAACCCAGATAGGGCGGAACTGAGAGAGTTCTTCTTGGGAAGAAATTTCTTCTTGAAACAAGCGGCCATTGGCCAGCGAAAAAATATTGAGCATGGCAATTCTCAGTGCGTGAAGGGGCGGATGAAAAGGTGGGGTACGCTTTCGATTCCGCTCGGCCTGATGCCAGTGAACCGAAAGCTACCAACTAGGGTAGGTTTCCAAGGAGGGTTCTCCAAAGCTATTAATCTAGGAATTATTACACCGACCTAGCGGCAAGTGCGTATCGGACTGTTAGAGTGTCGGGTTTGCCACCACACTTTCTATGCAAACAGTTTTGACGCCGCGCCGCGAATTTTGGTTATTGCTTACCTTGGCCGGTATCCAGTTCACCCATGTGCTTGACTTCATGATCATCATGCCATTGGGTCCCCAATTGCGTGATTTGTTTTCCATCAACGATGCGCAATTTGGTTTTTTGGTGTCGGCTTACACCTTTGCCGCAGGAGCGTCCGGTTTGTTGGCCGCATCCTTTGTGGATCGTTTTGAGCGCAAACGCTTGCTGTTGGTGCTTTATGTGCTGTTTGGTTTGACAACGCTTGCCTGTGCCTTGGCCCCGAGTTACGCCATGTTAATGGCCGCTCGTGTGGCGGCAGGCACTTTTGGCGGCATCTTGTCTGCCATGACGCAAACGGTGATTGGGGACGTGATTCCTTTTGAGCGGCGGGGGCGGGCAACAGGTTTTGTGATGACATCGTTTGCCATGGCGACCGTGGTGGGCGTACCCAGTGGCTTGTTTTTGGCCAATATGGGTGGTTGGCACAGTCCTTTTTTTGCGATTGCCTTGATATGCGCGATCGTGGGTGTGATGGCCGTGATGTGTTTGCCTCAACTGGATGCGCATGTCGCCAAAGCGCAGGGGCAACAAGTCTCTTTTGCGATGCAGCAAGTGTGGGCGGACCCTAATCACCGCAGAGCCTTGTGGATGTCTGCTGCGATGATGTTTGCAGGCTTCACCATCATCCCGTACATCACCATTTACACCCAAGCCAATCAGGTGCTCACACTGGACGAAATTCCCTATATCTACTTGTGTGGCGGAACTGTGACTTTGCTTACCGCGCGTTGGATAGGCCGTCTGAGCGACCGAGTCGGCAAACGAAAAATGTTTCAACGGATGCTGCTGCTGGCTATCGTGCCCATGACCATTACCACCTTGATGCAACCGGCACCTCTGCCTTTAGTACTGATGGTTTTTGCAGGTTTCTTTTTTTGCATGAATGCTCGGATGATCCCTGGCATGGCCATGCTGACCTCGGCTGCTCAACCCCAGTGGCGGGGCACATTCATGTCCCTGAACGGTGCTTTTCAGTCTGTCTCCATTGGGCTGGCGTCTTGGCTTGGTGGGGTGCTTATTCAGCGCGATGCCAACGGTCACGTCACCCACTTTTGGCTTTGCGCCTTGGTGGGCTTGGTCTCAACCTTGCTGGCGTTATGGCTTTCGCGGCGTGTGGAAATGCACACTGCGCCTGAAACTTCTGCAGTTTAAGTCCACATTTCTTTGCTGTCCGCCCAAAGATACAGGTGCGAGGTTTGGGGGAATTGCTTTTTTTCGAAACTCAGTGCATAGTGGGGTTGCCTGTCTTTTGTCTGGCATGTTGCTTGATGAAACAGTCAGGTATTTTTCTGGAGGAGCCCTATGAATTTAACGATCAGCGGTCATCATCTTGAAGTCACCCCGGCCCTGCGCGGCTATGTCACCCAAAAACTCGGTCGCATCAACCGTCATTTCGACCAATTGGTCGATGTACGCGTGATCCTCAGCATCGAAAAGCAAAAAGAGAAAGAGCGCCGGCAGCGAGCCGAATGCAATATCCACGTCAAAGGCAGCGATTTGTTTGCTGAGTCTTGCAGCGAGGACTTGTACGCAGCAGTCGATGAATTGGTCGACAAATTGGACCGTCAGGTGGTGCGCCACAAGGACCGTTTGCAAGACCATGGCCACACCAGCCCGAAACGCGCAGAAATCGCATAAGTTAGCTGGCCTAATTAACCGACAAGCCACCTGTTCAACAGGTGGCTTTTTCATGCAAAATACCATTTTTTTAAAACCAATTAATTAAATATTTGCCCTAGCTTGACATGGTTAAGCGGTGCATAATCAGCACCCCAATATG
>CANNNH010000396.1 GCA_947505915.1 Comamonadaceae bacterium | reverse complement strand
GCGCGGCTCACCGCGCTGACAAATGTTTTTACGGGGCGGCCTGCCCGTGGAATTGTCAATCGCATGGTGCGCGAGTTAGGCCCTATGTGTTCTATGGCTCCAGAGTTTCCAAAGGCAACTGCTGCATCATTTCAGTTACGACAAAAATCGGAAGGGTTGGGTAAGGGGGATTTTTCACCCCTATGGGCGGGTCAGAATACGTCAGGGTGCAAGGAGGTTTCTGCGGCGCAGTTGACACAAGAGTTGGCGAGTTTGATTTAAGGGGAAGCGACAGAATTACTCTGGCCTCCAATCGCCTCTGTAGCCCGATTACCGCCACAGCGGTAGCTTATTACTAAATTAGGAACTATCGGCTTCTTTGTGCTGCAACCGCGGCCGCGATGAAATCAGCTTTGGAGCGCTGGAATTGTCAGCTTGCAGCCCTTGTGAGCCATTCACTGCCAAAGATCAAATGACGGCAAATGCGGCATACCTGACTTGCGATGGCGTAGCAGGTAAGGTAGCGGCTATTGTGGTGGCGGTATCTGCAGGCGTATAAAGTCAGCCGGAGATTGAATGGCGATACCTTTGTAGGGGTGCAGCACCTTCAGGTCCTTGTCGCCGGTGACAATCGCCATGACATCCGCATCCAAGGCCAGGGAAAGAAACTTGTTGTCCTTCGGGTCACGGCAATCCGAGACGGTGCTGGTGCTTTGAACAACTTCTACCTTACTGGCCAATTCCGCCAGCACGCGCAAGCGAGCGCCTAAAGGCATAATTTTTTCAAAAACATCGCGCTGAAAAACCGATGCCAGTTCATCCCAAGTGGTTTGACTAAAGACGAGCTGGTACTCATTAAGCGCATAAAGCAATAGGCTGCGAATGGCCTCCCCTTTGAACATTACCCCACTGATGATGACGTTGGTGTCAAGAATGAGGCGCGGCTTAGGCTCGGTTCTCATGCACGATAGTCATTACTTTTTCTTGTGTCAAATCTTGAGGGTCAAGGCTAGCATCGAGTTGCTCTAGGACTTTCCCGAACGCATCGCCTGCACGCTCTTGCGTCTCACGGTTGAGCTGACCGTGCAGCAGCAGCATTCGGCCAATCAGGAGGCTGGGGTCAGGCGCACGAACATGACGATCTGACAAAGCCCAAAAAAGTGGGCGCCCATGGCGGGTCACGCAGACAAGATCGTCTTGTACGGATTCAAGGAATTCTCCGTACCGACTTTGCACCTCACGCGATGTCACGGTTTGCATGTTTATGTTCCTTCAGGGTAGCACTATTGTATGAATAATATAGATTGTATATACAAATCCATGTGCCAATTACGCTCCCAAGAGCGCCCAAGCTGCATGCGTGCGAACCCTTAAGGCAGCTTCCCACCCAGCCCTTCCCAGCTAGGTTTTACCGCCGCAATATGCCGCGCCTTCACATGCCCAAAGCCGCGAATCTCTTCAGGCAGTTTGGCAAAGCGCAGGGCGTCGGGCAGGGTGGCGGGGTTTAGTTGCGTCAGCATGCGCTCCAAGGTTTGCTGGTAGTTGTGCACCAGGGCCCGTTCGCCTTGGCGCTCTTCGCTATAGCCAAAAATATCCAGCGCGGTGCCGCGCAAAACCTTGAGTGGCGCCAGCAAGCGAAAGCCCAAGCCCATCCAGGGGCCAAAGCGTTGTTTGAGGAGGCGGCCTTTTTCATCCTTCTTCGCCAAGAGTGGCGGCGCCAGGTGGTAGTGGACTTGGTAGTCGCCTTCAAACATCGCAGTGATTTTTTCCTTGAACGCCGGGTCGCTGTGCAGCCGCGCCACTTCGTATTCGTCTTTGTAGGCCATTAGCTTGAACAGATAGCGCGCCACGGCGCAGCTCAGCGCTAACTCTTTGGCATCGGCTTGGGCCCCCAGCGCGCCTTCGGCGCTGCGCACCTTGGCTACAAAGTCGCGGTAGCTTTGCGCGTAGGCGGCGTTTTGGTAGCCGGTCAAAAAAGTAGCGCGGTGCTCTATTAGCGCGTCCAGCGAGGTCGGTGCCTGCTTGCGCACCAGTTGCACGGTTTGCGCGGGCAGCAAGCTGCGCTGCACCGCTGCCGGGTCGTGCGCGGCCAGTCGGCCCCAATGGAAGGCGGCTTGGTTTTTTTCAATGGCCACGGCGTTGAGTGCCATGGCTTGCAAGAGCGCATCCTGCCCCAGCGGTATCCAGCCTTTTTGCCAGGCGTAGCCCAGCAGCACCGGGTTGGTAAAAATGCTGTCGCCCAACAATTCGGTAGCGATGGCTTCGGCGTCCACGCAGCCTAGGGATTGCGGGTCTTGCAAAGTGGCACCAATGGCGGCGATACAGGCCTCGCCGGGGTTGCTCCAGTTCGCGTTTTGCACAAAAGCGGCAGTAGGTTGGCTGTGGCTATTGAGCACCACGCGGCTGCGCCCGGCGCGCAGGCGCATACTGGTTTCTTTGCCCGCGGTGACGATGGGGTCGCAGCCGATTACCAAATCCGCGCAGGCCATGCCGACACGGGTGGTGCGTATCGCGTCCTGGCTATGGCTGATCAGCACATGGCTCCAGGTGGCGCCGCCTTTTTGCGCCATGCCGCCCGCGTCTTGCGTGACGATGCCCTTGCCTTCGATGTGCGCCGCCACGCCCAGCAACTGGCCGATGGTGATTACGCCCGTGCCGCCCACGCCCGCAACCACCAGGCCCCAGACGCCGTCATGTGCTTGTTGTAAATCGAATACCGCCGGCTCGGGCAGACCGGCAGCCGGGCCGCTGCTAGTGGACTGCGCAGAACTTTGCTTCTTGCGTAATTTGCCGCCTTCCACGGTGACAAAGCTAGGGCAAAACCCTTTGACGCAAGAAATGTCTTTGTTGCAAGTGCTTTGGTTGATACGCCGCTTGCGGCCCAGTTCGGTTTCTAGCGGTTCGACGCTCACGCAATTGCTTTGCACGCCGCAGTCGCCGCAGCCTTCGCACACCAACTCGTTGATCACCACGCGCGTGGCCGGATCCACCATGGTGCCGCGCTTGCGACGGCGGCGTTTTTCGGTGGCGCAGGTT
>CANNNH010000395.1 GCA_947505915.1 Comamonadaceae bacterium | reverse complement strand
TTTGCCGTGGCCACGCGGAATCATTTTTTGCGCCACAGTTTTGCCAACGTAGTAAACACTGTCTAGGTTGGTACGCATGAGGGTGTGCCAATCTTCGTCCTTGTATTCATGCAAAGGACCGCGAATTTGCATACCGGCGTTGTTAATCAAAATTTCAATGGCTCCCACATCGGCTTCAATTTTGTTCACAGCTGTAGCCACATCTTGGGCGTTGGTGACATCAAAAACCGATTGGCTGATCTTGAGGCCTTCAGCTTGAAGTATGGAAGCCGCCGATGCTACTTTCTCAGCGTTGCGACCATTGAGAATGACATGCGCGCCAGCTTCGCCCAGGGCACGGGCAAGGGCAAAGCCGATGCCTGCCGATGAGCCGGTAATAAGGGCAAGCTTACCGTTGAGTTGAAATGATTGTAGAACTGTCATGGTGGATTTGAATTTAGCTGGAAAGCCATTTAAGAGGACCCAACACCAAGATGGGGAATGCAATGAGGAAGCCCATGACCACCACTTGAGAGATCAAAAAGGGCATGACGCCGCGTATCACGTCGTGCATGGGAATGCGCCCCACACCACACACTACGTTGAGCACGGTGCCTACAGGTGGCGTAAGCAAACCAATGGCATTGTTGATGATGAACAGCACACCAAAGTAAACCGGGTTGATGCCTGCTTCGCGAACCAAAGGCATGAGCACGGGGGTCAAGATGAGAACCGTGGGGGCAAAGTCTAGGGCTGTGCCGACCACCAGTACCAACAGCATCAACATGACCATCAAAAGCATGGGATTGTCAATGAAGGGGCGCATCATCTCAACCACTTGAGCTGGGATGTTGGCAATGGTGATGAGCCAAGCTGAGACCAAGGCGGCAGCCACCAAGAACATGACCACGGAAGAGATTTTGGCAGCCGCCAAAATGATGCGGTACAGGTCTTTGAATTTGATTTCTCTGTAGATAAACAGCCCAACCACTAGGGCATAGACCACGGCCACCACAGCTGCTTCTGTGGGCGTGAAGATACCCATCTTCATGCCGCCAATGATGGTGATGGCCAACAAGTAGCACCAAAAGGCATCGGCTGTGACCCGCAATTTTTCTTTCATGGGCACGCGCGGTGAAACTTTGACGTTGTCATTGCGCGCCACAATCCACCACGTGATGAGCAAAGCAACACCCATCAAAATGCCAGGAAAAATACCTGCCATGAACAGTTTTGAAATAGAGACGCCGCCGATCACACCAAACAAAATGAAGCCAATGGAGGGCGGGATGACGGGCGCAATGATGCCGCCTGCTGCAATGAGACCAGCCGACCTGTCCATGCGGTAGCCAGCATCGCGCATCATGGGCATCAGCACGGCGGCCAGTGCGGCCGTATCAGCCACGGCAGAGCCTGAAAGGCTGGCCATGATGAGGGCTGCAAACACAGCCACATAACCTAAGCCGCCTCGGAAGTGACCCACCCAAACCAGCGCTGAGTTAACGATCCGGCGACTCATGCCGCCTGCGTTCATGAGTTCACCCGCAAGCATGAAGAAAGGCACCGCCATCAATGGAAAATTGTCGGCGCCGTTGATTAAATTTTGGGACACGATTTGCGTGTCGAAATTGTCAAGGTGCAACATCAGGGCCACACCAGACACGATAAGTGAAAAAGCCAAGGGCATGCCCAAAGCCATAGCGGCCAACAAGGAGCCAATGAAGACAAGAACAGTCATTTGACGGCCTCTTGCATGTGCGGCTTGGCATCTTCTTCAGAGTCGGTCACTTGAATGAGATCAGCTTCGTTGAATTCGCCTTTGGCTAAGCGCACCAATTTGCCAATGATCATGAGTCCCATGGCAATGCTGGTGATGTAACCCACGCCATACACCCAACTCATGGGAAGTTCCGTGACGCCGGATCGGGTAGTGGCATTGATGCCGTGTTGTTTGAAAGTGCCATAAAACATGAGTACACAGCACATGAGCATCAATAAATTTGAAATGCCAAATGCAATCTTTTTACCTGTAAGGCTTAGCTTGCGAACCACAGAGTCGAGCCCTAAGTGAGCGTTGTCACGCATGGTGACAATGGCGCCCAAAAATGTGATCCAAATGAACAAGAAACGTGACAATTCTTCCGAACTGATGATGCCATCGTTAAAACCGTATCGCAGCACCACATTGCCAAAGACCATGATGACCATGGCAGACAACATGATCACCAGAGTGAACTCGGCCAGTCGAAAAAAGAGATCGTTTATTTTTTTCATAGGAATCACAAATTAAAAAGCCCTCCTCAATGGAGGAGGGCTTTAGAAGCAAAAATTACTTGGTGTTTTCGATGGCTTGCAACAAAGCAGGACCGTTCTTTTCGCCAAAAGTTTTAGCAATTTCTGCAGACACAATTTTCTGGAAGGGTGCCATGTCAACATTCTCAATGACTTGCATGCCAGATTTTTTCAAGTCTGCAACAACTTTTCCTGCATTGGATGCATTCAAGCTGCGCTGGTACTTAGCAGCTTCACGGGCTGCTTCCACCACAATGGTTTGATAGTTGGCTGGCAGTGAATCAAATTTACCTTTGTTCATGGCCACAATCAAGGGCGAGTAAACGTGGTTGCTCACAGTCAAGTGCTTTTGAACTTCGTAAAACTTAGAAGACCAAGTGACGTTGATCGGGTGCTCTTGCGCATCAAAAGTGCCAGTTTCCAGAGCGGTGTACAGCTCGGCAATTGGCATTGGTGATGGATTCATGCCCAGCAATCTGAAAGCTTGAATGTGATACGGGTTAGGCGTAGAGCGAATCTTTAGACCTTTCAAGTCTTCTGGCTTGTTCACTGGGCGCTTGTTGTTGGTGAATGCGCGCCAGCCGTTTTCCCAATACGCCAAGCCCTTCATGCTGTGAGGTGCTAGCTCGTTTAAAACGCCGGTGCCGATAGAGCCGTCCAAAACGGTATAGGCATGCTGAGCGCTGCGAAAGACGAAAGGCAATTCCATGGCCGCTGTGTTGGGCACAATACCGTTGAAGTTGGA
>CANNNH010000394.1 GCA_947505915.1 Comamonadaceae bacterium | reverse complement strand
CCTATTTAATCAGATTACCAGCAGCACTACCAGCACTACCACCAAACAGCCCTCCCATTGGGCCACCAAAATAAGCACCGATACCCATGCCCCCAAGCTGCATCAAGGATTGCCCAAATGATGGCCCTCTGTTGTTGTGCTGTTGTATGGCAAGGTTATTTGCTTGATTCACATTATTGGCTTCAGCATTGTACCAACCAAGCTTTTGGGCATTTTCTTGATTCATGATTTGATTGGCTTGATTAGCTGTTTGACTTGTCATGGCATATCTCTTGTCACGATCAACCACGGCATCGGCCAATCCCAACATACTTGATTGGTTTTGCAATCCTGTTTGTCTCCCAGCGTTGAGTTGGTTAAATTGACCCAAATTAAGCTGATGCTCCGCTTCTGCAGACTGCAATTGGCCTATCCGGCCTTTTTCTCTAAATCCGAACTCATTACTGCGATTGACTTGATCGGCGGCTTGAAGCTGTTGCCCATACAGATTGCCACTAAGATCATTTTGCGCAAGGGCTTTAGCTTTCTCACTCACCAGGGAGTTACGCATGGCAATCGCCGCACTACTGTCGGCATAACCACGATTAGCCAGGTAAGCCTTGTTTTCATTTTCAGCTTTTTTAAACTCATCTTGAATGATGGTGTTACCAACTTCTTTAAAGTCATTCACGTATTTGTTAAAGTCAGGCAAATTTGACAATGCAGCCATGTCTGCACCTCTCTCACTATTCACTTTGTTAATCACGCTCAAGAACGGCGCGTAATCAACCGTTTTTAGCGGATCGTATTGAATTAGCTGCTCCATCGACAAAAAAGCATTTTTGATGGTATTGCCTAATTTTTCAAAGCGTTCTGTTTCTTCCTTGGTTCGAGGCAGGCGACTTGTCACTAGTTTGTCTTTGCCATCAGGTCCTTTGGTTTTGATGGTTTGCACACCTGCGATATGGTCAAAAGCATCCATCAACTCTGACATCGTAGGCATTTGTGGCAATGGGTGCAGAGTTGGACCAGAATCAGTGTCGCTGCTCATACCTTTTCCTTTCTAAACAAAACCAAATTTTATCTTTGAACGCACCTATAAATTGTACGCCAAGCTTCTCACACTGCCGTAACAAAGTTAATACGGATTTTACTTTGCTCGATATTAGTATTTTAACAAAACCTAAAGTAAAGGGAAAGCTTAACAATAGTCTTAATCCATTTCTATAATACAGTTGACCACGATATTCTTTAAACACATGCAACCTAATTTCACAGGTTTCCTTATCATGGGTTTTTATGCCATAAATACCAATTTCTTTGCCTTCATGATCAATCATGAAAAATCTAACTTTTTTATTGTAAAAGCTCGGAAACACTTTTTGCACATCTTGAGGGTTGATTTCGATTAGCTGCATCCTTAAATTTGAACCTCTACAGCATAAATACTACTTGAAGTTATAGCCCCCACACCCGAGGATTGGTTTAAAATTACTCCGTAGCCACTGGCGTCAGCACCCTTTAACTCATAAGTTAGACCGTTAAGAGAAGTGTTTAGATCAACGATCAGTCTAGAGAAACATACTAAATCGTTATACATTGAGGGGGGTTGATAACCACTGAACAGTATACCATTATTATCAAAAAGCATTTGCGTGCCATTCTTATATAAAGCCATGGTCATATAGCCTCCAGAGCTAGCCGCAGAGGCCAAGTTAGTCCCGAGGTAGATAAAAATACGACTATTACTAGATAGTGGGGTTATGGTTAGCGCAAACGGCACTGCAAAAGACGACATATTTGCCGCACCAGTAGTGTCTGTGCGTTTGCTGTAAGTATAGCTAACTATCTGTAATACTTGTCCTGTTGTTGGGATAGCCGACCAGATCGCTTCAGATCCTGCACCAGAGGTTAACACCGTGCCAGTCGCAGCTCCATTAGATGTGATTTTGGTAGCATCAACTGCCAGGGGGGCAATAATGGGATTGGTTACTGATGCGGTAACTAATTGAGCTGTGCCAACTGTTCTTGCACCTAAGGGACCAAAGGAGGCGTTGCCAGCCCCATCAGCATTCAAAACTGTTTGAGCCGCAGCGTTTCCTGATGACATTTTGGTTGTGTCCACCGCCCTGTCATCAATTTTAGCGGTAACTATAGCTTTATCTTTAATAGCTGGGGTAGTAACTGCCTCTGGATTGATATGCTCAGGTAAAATTGCGTTTGGCTTTATCGTAGGGGAAGTTACACAATTGGGGCTGCGATTTTCAGTTTCAACGCAACCAACCCCAAGCTCATCGTTAGTTACAGCCCCATCCGCCAAGCATGCCGTGGTCAGAGATCCAGGCACAACGTTTGTAGCATCAACCTTTTTCCAAAGAATGGTGGGTGCTTCTGCATTGCCATCGGTCGTCACAAAAAGTCCAGCATTTTGCGGGTTATTCGCCCCCACCAAAACACCTGCCTCAACATCTGTAATTTTGGTATCAAGATCGTTGAGTGAGTCGACAATGTAATTAATGTCGCCATCTACAGCCACAGCCGTTGGCGGCTGTTTTTTTGCAGCAAGCAATGCGTAGCGATTGCTGTTGGGCAAAGACTCCGCCTTGTAGGGCAGGTTTGGTCTATTATAGTTCGTTGCCATGTTATCCTCTTTCCATGATGCCAAAAAGGCGTAGTTTCGCAAACGATAGGCGGCCATTTTTAGCCAACCCAGAAACGCTAGCCATAAAATGCGAGCTTAAAAATTTCAAACGTTTTTTTAAAAAGACATGGGGCTCATCGAGTCTAAAGCCAAGTGCATCAACAGTTGGATTGTTGGAATCATCCGTGTTACTCACCTCTAGTTGTGGTACAGATTCAAAAATATCCCCCCGGTATGGCAAATTACAGCGATCAGAGAGTGAGAAAGTCTTGATGAGATCACCATCAATCGTCACGTTCAACTCAAACGGTGATAAAAAAAGATCGCTGGAATAATCACATTGCAACTCGTACCTCTTGTTAGCAAATCTTCGGCCTTTTTGAAAGAAAGGTGGGATTGT
>CANNNH010000393.1 GCA_947505915.1 Comamonadaceae bacterium | reverse complement strand
TGCGCAAAGCCGGAGCCTCTGCCCGCATGATGCTGGTGCAAGCCGCTGCCCAGCGTTGGGGCGTTTCCGAGAGCGAGTGCCAAGCCCTGCTGGGCAAAGTGGTGCACACACCCAGCAAGAAAACCCTGAGCTATGGCCAGCTGGCAGCGGACGCCGCCAAACTGCCTGCGCCCAAAGACGTGGCGCTGAAAGACCCCGCCACTTGGACCGTGGCTGGCAAGTCCATCCCTCGTGTGGACATGCACGACATCGTGACCGGCAAGATTCGCTTCGGTGTCGATACCCAGTTGCCCGGTATGTTGCACGCTGCCATTGCCCAGTCGCCGGTGTTTGGTGGCAAGGTCGTGAGCATGGACAGCAGCAAGGTGGATAACCGTCGTGGCATTGTCAAAGTGCTGAACATGGGCGATTTTGTGGTGGTGGTGGCTGACAACTGGTGGCGAGCCAAAGAAGCTTTGCGCGATGTCTCCATTGAATGGGACAGCGGCAAGTACGCCCAAGTCAACAGTGCGGGTCTGATGAAGCTGTACCGCGAAGGTTTGAGCCAAAGCGATGCCGCTGTGGCCCGTCAAGACGGTAATGCAGTGGCTACGCTAGAAAAAGCCAGCAAGGTCATCGAAGCCGAGTACTACACACCTTACTTAGCCCACGCTACCCTCGAGCCCATGGTCTGCACGGCTTGGCTGCAAGACGATCAATTGCAGATTTGGGTGTCTACGCAAAACCCAGAGTCCAGCTTGGCCGCAGCAGCCAGCACCGCCGAAGTGCCGCAAGAAAACGTCAAAGTCTTCGCCATGCAAATGGGCGGCGGCTTGGGTCGCAAAAGCCCGCAAGACTTCACTCGACAAGCGGTGGCGATTGCCAAGGCCATGCCAGGCAAACCGATCAAACTCATGTGGAGCCGCGAAGAGGACACCCAGCACGACCTCTACCGCCCAGCCAGCTTGGTCAAAGTTCGCGCCAGCATTCAGGCCGACGGCAAACCGGAGGCCCTTCACATCCGCGTCAGCGCACCTTCCATTTTTTCTCAGCTGCTGCGTATGCCGCTGCAAAACGGCGTGGACCCACAAGCTGTTGCCTCATTCAACGATCACCCTTACGCCATCCCCCATTGCTTGGTGGACTTTGCCCAACGCAGTGCCCATGTGCCTGTGGGTTTTTGGCGCACCGTGGGTCACTCGCAAAACCCGTTTGTGCGGGAGTGTTTTCTGGATGAGTTGGCGCATGCAGCAGGCGTTGACCCTTTGGCGTACAGGCTCTCACTTTTACCCAACAACGAAAAAGCCAACCGAGATCGCGGCATCTTGCAGGCAGTGGCAAAAGCCGCTGATTGGGACAAACCGCTGCCAGCAGGTGTTTTTCGCGGGATTGGGCAAACCGATGGCTACGGCAGTCACACAGCCTGTGTTTGCGAGGTCTCGGTCAACGCCAAAGGCGAGGTGCGCATACACCGCATCGTCATCGGCATCGACCCCGGCTACGCGGTCAACCCCGACAACATCCAAGCCCAGCTGCAAGGCAGCGTGGTGCATGGCTTGTCAGCCATTTTTTGGGGCGAGATGACTGTGAAAGATGGACGCATAGAGCAATCCAATTTCCACGATTACCGCTTGATGCGCATGAATGAAATGCCCAAAGTGCAAACCGTGATTGCCCCCAGCGGCGGTTTTTGGGGCGGCGTGGGTGAGCCTGCGCAAGCGCCTTTGGCGCCAGCCTTGGGCAACGCTTTGTTCGCAGCCACTGGCAAACGCATACGCTCTTTGCCCTTGAAAAACCATGGCTTAAGCTTGGTCAAAGCATGAGGCTTTTGTGGTTGCTTGCTGTGTTGGCGCTTAGCCCTTTGGTGTGGGCAGCCGACACCATGCCTGCCACGCCGTCGGCAGCGACCGCAGACGCAACGCGTGGTCGCAAACTGCTTTTGGCTCGCCAAGACACGGGCTGCATTTTGTGTCACCAACTGCCGGGTTTCAAAGAAGGCGGCGAGATGGGCCCCTCACTGACAGGTGTGGGTGAGCGCCTGAGCAGCGAGCAAATTCGCCAGCGCATTGCCGACCCCCGTGTGCTAAACCCTCAAACCTTTATGCCTGCTTATTTCAGTACCGCAGGTCTTCATAATGTCGCCAAGTCCTTGCAAGGGAAAACCGTGCTTACCGAGCAAGGCTTGGAAGACATCATTGCTTATTTAGTAAAGAATCCTTCATGAGGTCTCGCTTGTTATCTCGTCGCCAGTCAATCTTGAACATTTTTCAAACCACCCTCGTCACCAGCATGGGTGTCTTGTGGCTGGGTTCTGCCAAAGCGCAGGTGGACAAACTCACCATCACTGGTTTGGCAGAAGCACGATTGCGCTCCTTTGAAGAAATGGTGCGCCCTTATGTACAAAGCCAAGAACTCAAAAAAGAACGTGTGACCTTGTCGCTTCCCATGCTTGCAGACAACGGCCACATGGTGCCTTTAAGTCTCAAGGTTGACAGCCCCATGACCGAGGCTTCCCACATCACCCATGTCTACCTTATTTCGCAACGTAACCCAGTGCCCTTGATGGCAAAGTTTGTTATGGGGCCATGGAGTGGTCGTGCTGACTTGAGCACACGGGTGCGTTTGTCGGGCAACCAAAGCGTGGTTGCGCTGGCAAGGTTGTCCGATGGCAATTTCGTTTACGACGTGCAAGAGGTGGTGGTCACCGAAGCGGCTTGTGTGGACAACGGCTGATGAGTTCCGCTCGCTTACAAATACCTCCCCGCATCCTTCAAGGCGATGTTTTCAAAGTGCGCCTGTTGGTCAACCATCCCATGGACAGTGGTTTTTTACGCGACATCGATGGCGTGATCATTCAACGCAACGTCATCCGACACCTGCTTTGCACTTTGAATGGCCGAGAGGTGTTTCGTGTAGAGCCCACCACGGGGGTTGCAGCCAACCCTTTGTTTGAGTTTTATTTGAGAGCAACCGAGTCCGGCGATATGCTGTTTCGCTGGGTGGATGACAAGGCTTATATTGGCGAATTGCGCCACAACTTGGTGGTCG
>CANNNH010000392.1 GCA_947505915.1 Comamonadaceae bacterium | reverse complement strand
AATACGCGTCCACCACCGTGGTGTCGCCTCGGCTCACCCACTTCATCAAGGGGCTGGTCTGGTGCGAGGCACTGACCTGGGCAAAACCCAGCTCGCGCGCCAACTGTGCCGCCTGAGCCTCGTGCGCGGTGAAGCGATACCCATGCATGAACACAATCGCCACGCTGCGCAAACCGCGTGCATGCGCAGCTTGCAATTGGGCCCGCAATTGCGCGGCATCCAAGGCTTGCAACACCTCGCCGTGCGCGCCCATGCGCTCGTGCGCTTCGATCACCTCGGTGTAGAGCAACTCGGGCAACACAATGTGGCGGTCAAACAAGCGCGGGCGGTTTTGGTAGGCGATGCGCAAGGCATCGCGAAAGCCTTGGGTGGTGACCAACAAGGTCGGCTCGCCCTTGCGCTCGAGCAGCGCATTGGTGGCCACCGTGGTGCCCATCTTCACGCACGCCACCAGCGCGGGGGTGACGGCTTGGTGGGACTTCAAGCCCAGCAAATGCCGAATGCCCGCCACCGCCGCGTCGCGGTAGTGCTCGGGGTTGTCGCTGAGCAGTTTATGGGTGACCAAGGCGCCATCGGGTCGCTTGCCCACGATGTCGGTGAAGGTGCCGCCTCTATCGATCCAGAACTGCCATTGACTGTCTTTAACCATTGATTTCATGATGTTTTTTGCATTGACGCTGTGTTGACATGACACAAAATGTCATAGATGGACCAGCGCTTGATCTGACTCGATTGGCACGGCGACAACACAGGCCTGCGTTGTAAAGAAACCTTGCCGATGAGAAGAATGTAACGGAACCATGCAAGGTTTCCCCAGCGTTGCTGCAACTGGCCACCTTGACCAGCACCCAGGTGGGTTTTTGGGGCGGTCTGGCCCAAGGGTATTTTTTGTCAGATAGGATGATCTTCTTGATGTTATCTGTCGGCCCTTTCATGAAAAGTATCTACCGAATCCTCGCCCCTTTTCTTTTTTTGCTCACCAGCTTGTGGGGGATGGGCCCAGCCCACGCAGGCTTGGCCCAAGATTTACAAGATGGCCAACATGTCTTGCTGATGCGGCATGCCGATGCGCCTGGCTATGGCGACCCAGCAGGCTACGTCTTGGGGAAGTGCGCGACCCAACGCAACTTGGGCGATGCGGGTAAAAAGCAAGCCAAAACCATAGGCGCTTGGCTGAGCCAACAAGGCATTGCCAGCGCCCACCTTTTCAGCAGCCCGTGGTGCAGATGTTTGGACACCGCCCAACTGTTGAACAAAGGGGCCGTCAAAACCGAAGCCTCGCTGGGCTCATTTTTCGACAACATGGCGCTGGAAAAAAAGCAAACCAAAGCCTTGGAAGGCTTCATTCAAAACGAACTGGCCAAGGCAGCCAAAGCCCCACTCATCTTGGTGACGCACCATGTCAATATCCAGGCCTACACCGGCAAGGTGGTGGGCGTGGGCGACATGGTCTTGGTCAAGGTGAATCAAAAAGGGGAACATCTGTCCAACACCGTTTATCCCAGCCCTTAGCGATGGGGCGATTGCGCAGTGATTTGAGGGCTGCGGCGGTTTAAAACTTCTGGCTTAGCCATGTCCTTGTCCCGTTGATGCCCTGGGCATTCGCTGTTATCGTGTGCCCCTCTTCGCCACACACTGCACACCCCATGAAAGCCGAACAAAACGACCGCATCACCCGCGTGGGCCCGGGCACCGCCGCGGGGCAACTGCTGCGCCGCTACTGGCAGCCCGCCGCTCTGGTGGATGAGTTCAACCCCGCGCTGGACCCACGCATGGCGCAACGCCCGGTCAAAGCCGTGCGCTTGATGGGCCAAGACCTGGTGCTGTTCAAAGATGCGCAGCAGCGCTGGGGGTTGCTCGACCGCGACTGCCCGCACCGAGGCGCCGATTTGTCCTTTGGCCGCCACGAGGGCGATGGGCTGCGCTGCCCCTTTCACGGCTGGAAGTTTGATGTGTCAGGTCGCTGCCTGGACACACCCGCCGAGCCCCTGGGCAGCCGCTTGTGCGACCGGGTTCAACAAACCAGCTACCCGGTGGTGGAGCGCAACGGTGTGGTGTTTGCCTGGATGGGCCCCACCGATGTGGCGCCACCGCCCCTGCCCGCCATCGACGCGTTTTTGGCGCCGGCCAGCCACAGCTTTGCCTTCAAAGGCCTGTGGCATGCCAACTGGTTGCAATGCTTTGAGGTGGGCATCGACCCGGCCCACCCGTCTTTTTTGCACCGCTTTTTGCACGACGAAGATTTGAGCGCGGTGGGCGACAACGCCGGGGGCAAGCAGTTTCGCAGCGCCAGCGTGGGCGCGGTCGATGGCCAAGCCTGGCCCATGAGCCGCATCATGCGCGAGTTCTACCGCCCCGACATTGGCTTTGAGCCCACGCCGCAAGGCATGCAAATCACCTCGCGCCGGCCCATGACCGACGAGCTGACCCATGTGCGCGTCACCCAGTCCATCTTTCCCAGCACCTTCATCATCCCCTTGTCGGCCAGCATGACCATCACCCAAATGCATGTGCCGGTGGACGACACCCACACCTATTGGTATGCGTTTTTCACCAGCTTTGACAAACCCCTGGACGGTGCGGCCATGCGCGCCCAGCGCGCGCCCTACATCAGCCTGCCCGACTACATCCCGGTGTCGGGGCGACACAACCAATGGGGCTTCAACCCCGATGAGCAACGCGACCAAACCTATTTGGGCATGGGCGAAGACGACATCAATGTGCACGACCAATGGGCGGTAGAGAGCATGGGCGCCATCCAAGACCGCACCCGCGAGCATTTGGGCACCAGCGATAAATTGATCGTGGCCAACCGGCGCCAGTTGCTGCAAGCCATCGACAGCGTGGAGGGCGGTGGCCCGGCCCCCGGCGTGTCGCAGCCCGATGTGGCCCAACAACTCACCGGGCCCGACACCGTGGATGGCGTGGCCCCAGCCGGCTCCTGGGCCACTTGGTGGCGCGAGCAGGCCCAGGCCAAGCATGCGGCCTGCCCGTGGATGACCGACACCCAGGCCCACAAAAACACGGTT
>CANNNH010000391.1 GCA_947505915.1 Comamonadaceae bacterium | reverse complement strand
GCATCCAGCGCGTCGCTGATCACAGAGGTGGAGATCTGGGCAAAGGACTGAACCGGGTGAAAACCGCTGATGGTGGTGTGCAGTGACATGGTGGTGTGTGGTTGGGTAAGTCAAATCAGGCCGGTTCCAAGGCAAACAATTCATGCCAAGCGCCCATGATGGCTTGCATTTCATCGGCTGACAAAGCGCCTTTGCGCAGGCCATCAATGGCACCGTGCAAATGCGACAGCTCAGAAAAACCAGCCACCGTGGTGGTGATGCGCGGGTCGGTGATGTTGAAGCGATAAGCCAAGGCGGCCATGGCATTGGTGCCTTGGATGCCCAAGCGCGTGACCAAGCGGGCGGCCAATTCCACTTCGCGTTTGTATTGCGCGGCATTGCGGGTAAAACCGCCACCCGCGATCGGGTGTCGGGTCAGGGTGTTGGCCGCCGCCGACATCAAGGCACCGCCACCCAGGGCGCGAAAACCGGCAATGGCCACACCGTTGTCGGCCGCCATTCGGGCCATGCCCCGGTAGTCCGCCGGCCCATTGACCTGCATCGGGCTGGGGTCCAGCAAAGACGATGGATTGAGCATGTTGAGCCAGATGTTGAGGATGGACACCGCCGGATGTGACACCAGAGGGGCCAGCGCATCAGGGTGGGCCTCTTCGCAGGCTATGCCACCAATGCGCACCTTGCCAGCCGCAATCACCTCGCTCAAACCCGCCAAAGCGCCGTCTGGGCGCAAATAATCATCCACCACCAGCGGGGCCCAGGTGGTGCGTTGCCAATCGTTGTGTCGCGAGGGTGGGTTGTGGATCATCAAAATGTCCACATGGTCGGTGCCCAAGCGGCGCAAGGAGTCGTTGAGCGACTCGTGGACTTTTTTCGCCAAGCGATGTTGGTCAGCCGGCATGACCTCCACCTTGGTGGTGATCAGCACCTCATGGCGCCGCCCTTTGAGGGCGCGACCCAGGTTTTCTTCGGCACGGCCCCGGCCATAGTCGGGCGAGGTGTCGAAATAATTCACCCCCGCGCCGATGGCTTGGGCGACCCCTTCACGTTGGTCGGCCACGCTGCCCAAAACCATCAAACCTGCGTTGTCACCGGTGCCAAAACCCAGCACCGAGGCATTGAGGCCCGTGTGGCCAATGGGTCGCTGGGCCAGACCTTCTGGTTGGCTCATGGCGTGGCTTGCCATTGCACGCTGTCTTTGGGGTAAAGCGTTGTCCAGTCTTGGTCGATGGGCAGCAAACCATCGCGTGCTTTCAGGCCTTGGTAAGAAAGGCCTGGGGCAAAGCCCGGTTGGGCCGCTGCTTTGCCCGCAGCCGTCTCCAGCAAGAGGCGGCGAAAGTGGACGATGGCCAAATCAGCTGGTCCCAAAGTTTCTTTGGTGCGATCCACGATGGCCCCCATGCTCTCTTGCACGACGATGTCTTGCAAGTTCACGCCCACGAGCCCGGTGAAGGATTTTCCCTGCGCCATGGCTTGGCGGTCTTGGCCCCACAGGGGCAGGGCGGCAGCGCGCAAAAAACCGTTTTCATCCACATCTTTGCCCGGCTCCAAGCCAGACCAGGCGGGCAAGTTGAGTTGGTTGAGGGGGTCGCGGGTGGAAAAGCGGATGTAGAAAAAATGCGTGTGGTCTTCATCGACCGGCACAAACACCTGCAAGTCTCCCAGCGTATCGGCCGAAGGAAAGGTCACATAGGAAGGATAGGCAAATGCCGAGGCACGGATATAGACCCATTTTTCCGGGTCCACCGTGGGGATGCGCAAGGCGCCATAAATAAAGCCAAAGTCGGTGTCGCGCACCTGGATGCGGGGATGTTTGTCGGTGGACGGGCGGGTGAACTGCAATTGCATGCCCGCACCCACGGCGGTGCTCACGTCACCGGCTTTTTTGCTGACGATTTCATCGGAATGCAAATGCGATGAATGGGACGAATCGATCGCCCCTTCCAAAGATTGCACCCAATTCGAATGGCACAAGGCGTCGACCACCACCACCTGATCGGCGGGGAGGTGAAACCAAGGCAGGTCGGGGAAGGGCGCACGCTGCGCTTCATCGGCGCAGATGTTCATCCAAATCAGGCCACCCGCTTCGCGCAATGCGGCAGTGCGCATTTGAATGCGTTGGCGGCCCCCTTGCTCACGCTCGTTGGGGGCTTCAAGCACCTTGCCCAAAGGGCTCATCAGCCAGCCGTGATAAATGCAGCGCAAGCCTTTGTCTTCGACCCGGGCCAAGGTGAGTGAACATTGGCGGTGGGGACACTTTTCTTCCATCGCCAGCAAGCTGTCGCCATTCCTGGCGATGACAAAGTCCTCGCCCAGCAAGCGAATTTTGCGGGTGCATCGGTCTTGCAATTGGGCCGCGTGGAGCACCGGATACCAAAATCGCGACAGGGGTTCGTGCAAAGGGGTACCGGCGCTCACGCCAGTGAGTTTTTTGTTTTGTTCTGCGGTGATCATGGTGGTGGATCTGTGTGCTCTGGAGGAGGGTTTAGTCGGCTCTGGCGCCAGAGGCCTTGATCACGGCGCTCCAGCGTTCCCGGTCTTCGCGCATGAATTGCGCCATGTCTTCAGGGCTGCCGCCAGCAGGGATCATGCTCATGTCCTGAAGCCTTTTCATCACATCGGGGGTTTTCAGCACCTCGTTGACCAAGCCAGCCCATTTGCGCGAAATCGCCATGTTCATGCCTGGGGGGCCGACCATGCCTTGCCAAACCGTGGCCAAATACTTGGGCAATGACTCGGACACGGTGGGCACCTGGGGGTAGTCGGGCAAGCGCTTTTCACCGCCCACGGCCAGCAGTTTGAGTTTGCCCGCCCGCACATGCACGCCTGAGGTGGCCAGTTCGCCAAAATAAACTTCAACCTGGCCCGACAAGGCATCGGCCAAAGCGGGGCCCGTGCCTTTGTAGGGAATGTGGGTCATTTTGATGCCGGCCATGGAGCAAAACAATTCGGCGCTCAAATGGGCAGCGTTGCCAATGCCTTGCGAGGCGTAATTGAGTTTGTTGGGGTTGGCTTTGGCGTAGGCGATCAATTC
>CANNNH010000390.1 GCA_947505915.1 Comamonadaceae bacterium | reverse complement strand
GTCCCGTGCCAACGACCGCGATATTTCGCGTTCTGCCGAGGCGCTCAAAGGCGCCAAACGGGGGCGCATCCACACGTTTATCGCTACCTCGCCATTGCACATGGAGAAAAAGCTGCGCATGACGCCCGACCAGGTGTTTGAGCAGGCTCGTCAATCCGTGCGCTTCGCCCGCAATTTGCTTGATGACATCGAGTTCAGCCCCGAAGACGGCTACCGCAGCGATCCGGACTTTTTGTGCCGGGTCATCGAGGCGGTGATCCAAGAGGGTGCCACCACCATCAATGTGCCCGATACGGTGGGTTACGCCATTCCGGAGTTGTATGGCGAGTTCATTCGCAACCTGCGCGAGCGCATCCCCAACAGCGACAAAGCCGTTTGGTCGGTGCATTGCCACAACGATTTGGGCATGGCGGTGGCCAACTCCTTGGCCGGGGTCAAAATTGGTGGTGCGCGCCAAATCGAGTGCACCATCAACGGTTTGGGCGAGCGGGCGGGCAATTGCTCGCTGGAAGAGGTGGTGATGGCCATCAAAACCCGGCGCGACTACTTTGGCTTGGATTGCGCCATCGATACCCGACACATCTTGGCCGCCAGCCGCATGGTGAGCCAAACCACGGGTTTTGCGGTGCAGCCCAACAAGGCCGTGGTGGGGGCCAATGCCTTTGCCCACGCCTCTGGCATCCACCAAGATGGCGTGCTCAAAGCGCGCGATACCTATGAAATCATGCGTGCCGAAGATGTGGGCTGGAGCGCCAATAAGCTGGTGCTGGGCAAACTCAGCGGGCGCAATGCCTTCAAGCAGCGTTTGTTGGACTTGGGGGTGGAGATGGAGTCCGAGGCCGATATCAATGCTGCCTTTGCCCGCTTCAAAGAGCTGGCCGACCGCAAGAGCGATATTTTTGACGAAGACATCTTGGCCTTGGTCAGCGAAGAAAACACCCACCATGTTGATGACGCCTATGGTTTTGTGTCATTGGCCCAGCACAGTGAAACTGGCGAGCGCCCCCAAGCCAAGGTGGTATTCACGGTGCATGGCAAAGAGGTGCATGGCCAGTCAGATGGCAATGGCCCGGTGGACGCATCCCTCAAAGCCATTGAGAACCATGTGAAAAGCGGTGCCGAGATGGTCTTGTATTCGGTCAATGCCATCAGTGGCTCCACCGAAAGCCAAGGCGAGGTCACGGTGCGGCTGCAAAACAGTGGGCGGGTGGTCAATGGTGTGGGTTCAGACCCCGACATCGTGGGGGCATCGGCAAAGGCGTACTTAAGTGCACTCAATAAGCTGCAAAGCAAGGCGGATCGGGTGGCCGCCCAAGGCTAAACCGCCTGGCGTCTCAGTGGCAAGGCCGGTTTACTTGATAAATGTTTTCCAAGTCTTTGATCTTGCGAAACTATTTTTCTTTGTTAGACTCCAAGCTTCTAGATTTGTGGGGTAGCGCTTTGAAGCAATTTGCACGGGGTTGGGGCACGTTGTGGTTGTCCATGTGTTTGGCAGGTTCGGCATTTGCGGCAGAACCTGCAAAATCAACAGCGACAGCTGCGGCCAAAAAACCGGTTGCTCAGGCCCAACGCAACAAAGCCAACGCCAAACCCAAAGCCAAAACCAAAGCGCCGGTGAAAGCCCGTGTCGACACGCGGCCCTCCTTTGGCAAAGTGGCTGGGCTGCACGATGTGAGCGACGAGTTGTCGCTCAAGTCCAGCGTGGCTTTGGTTGTCGACCAAGATACCCAAGAGGTGCTGCTCAGCAAAAACGACAGCGCCGTGCTGCCCATTGCCTCCATCACCAAGCTGATGACGGCTTTGCTGATCAACGATGCGCAGTTGCCCATGGACGAGATGATCACCATCACCCAAGACGATGTGGACACCGAAAAGGGCAGCCGCTCACGGCTGCAAGTGGGCGCCAGTTTGGCGCGCGGAGAGTTGCTGCATTTGGCCTTGATGGCCAGTGAAAACCGCGCCGCCCATGCCTTGGGCCGCACTTACCCCGGGGGGCTGCAGGTCTTTGTGGGCCTGATGAACCTGAAAGCCAAAGACATTGGCATGACCGATACCCGCTTTGTCGAGCCCACGGGGTTGTCGAGCAAAAACCAATCCAGTGCCAAAGACTTGGTCACCTTGGTGCAAACGGCCCATCGCGAACCTCTTTTGCGCGACCTCTCAACCAGTGACAGCCATGTGGTGGATGTTGGCCGCCACAGCCTGATCTACAAAACCACGAACCGCTTGATCAACAACCCCAGTTGGGACATCGGTTTGCAAAAAACCGGTTACATCTCTGAGGCGGGCCAATGCCTGGTGATGCAAACCAAAATCGCCGGGCGCAAGCTCATCATGGTTTTTTTGGACTCGGCGGGCAAACTCAGCCGCACAGCTGACGCTGAGCGCGTGCGCCGCTGGGTCGAAGCCAAGCACCGCGCGGTCGTTCCGCAAACCTGAGCGTCACTCCAGCCAGAGCGGTCCACACGCCGCACAGGTCGACGGCAGATTGAACTTTCTGCCGCTTGGCGGGCCAGGCCAGTCAACAGGCTCAGCGCTCTCCAGCAGCCAATAGCCGTTGGGTGAGCCATTCGGGCTCTTGCACCATCACCTCATGACCGCAAGCCGCCCGTTCCATCTGCCATCCAGGGGTGTTGACCAGCCGCGCTTCAATCGCACCAAAAGGTGAGGGGTCGTAGCCCGCAGCGCGGATGTATACCGCCCTGCGCACACGCGCCCAAGGCCGGTCATGTTCCAAGGCTTGCAGCATGCAAGCAGCGGGTTGGTCACTGGTGCGGCGGTCAATCCAGGCCTGGTCTTCGGGTGAGGTGATCTTCCAAGACGCCGCACTGGGGGAGGGAATCCGCCAATGGGCGCTGAAAGCCAGGCGCGCTTTTTCACGCCGATCTTCTGGCATGGCGTCCACCAGGCTTTGGTGGGGCTCGGGCACAAACGCATCCAAATAAACCAGTGCGTCGATGCGGCTGCGCAAGGCCTCGGCCACACCAGTGATCACCATACCGCCATAACTGTGGCCACACAAAACGACGTCT
>CANNNH010000389.1 GCA_947505915.1 Comamonadaceae bacterium | reverse complement strand
CCAATCAAAGACGGCAGGGAAAAGCTCTTGTTGGCCAACAGCAAGCCGACAAAAGCGCCACCCAAAGACAAAGGCAAGGCGGCCAAGATGGTCAGCGGGTGCAAAAAGCCTTTGAACAGCAACACCAACACGATGTAGATGCACAGCACCCCGGTGAGCATGGCCAAGCCAAAGCTGGCGAACAACTCGCCCATGGCCTCGGCGTCGCCCACTTCGACCACTGCAATGCCAGCGGGCAGGTTTTTTACCGCAGGGAGGTTTTTCACTTGTTCGGTCACATCGCCCAACGGCAGGCCCGAGAGTTCAATTTCAAATTTGATGTTGCGTGCGCGGTCGTAGCGGTCGATCACCGCGGGGCCCGATCCCATGCTGATCTGGGCCACCTGGGCCAACATGACCGGGCCGCGCTTGCCGGGCACACTCAGGCGCCCCAGGGTGTCCAGGTCTTGGCGGGCACTGTCTTGCAGTTTGACCACGATGGGGATTTGGCGCTGGTCCAAGTTGAGTTTCGCCAGACCCGCGTCGTAGTCGCCGGATGTGGCCATGCGCAAGGTCTCGCCAATCGCTGCGCTGGTCACGCCAAGGTCGGCGGCGGCGGCAAAGTCGGGCACCACCACCACCTCGGGGCGGACCAGGCTGGCGCTGGAAGCCACATTGCCCAAACCGGGGATCAGTCGCAACTCGCGCTCAATGGCCTGGGCCGAGCTGAGCAAGGCTTCGCGGTTTTCGCCAGTCAGCACCAAGATGTATTTTTCGCCCGAACCACCCAAGCCGACTTTGCTGCGCACGCCGGGCAAGGCGGTCAAGGCTTGGCGAATTTGCTGTTCAATGACTTGTTTTCTCGGCCGTTGCCCGCGCTCGCTCATCAGCAAGGTGAGGGTGGCTTTGCGCGGCTCGCCCGCACCCGAGGTGTCAAACGGGTCGGCACCCGCCGCACCGCCACCGATGGTGGTGTAAATGCTTTTGATGTGCGGCACTTGGTTCAACAACTTCCGGGCGGCTTCGGCGCTGGCTTGGGTTTGGGCCAGCTTGGTGCCCGGGGGCAGCTCCAAATACACCTGGGTTTGGCTGTTGTCGTCGGGCGGAATGAAGCCGGTGGGTAACAAAGGCACCAAGGACAAGGAGCCGATGAAAAACGCCAGCGCGCCCAAAACCGTCCACCAGCGGTGCTTCAAACACCATTGGGCCAAACGCAAATAGCCGCCCATCCAGGCGGGGCGGGCTTCCGCATGCACGATGGGGCGCAACAGGTAAGCGGCCATCATGGGGGTGAGGGCGCGCGCCACGATCAAAGAGGCAAACACCGCCAGAGATGCCGTCCAGCCAAACTGCTTGAAAAACTTGCCCGGTATACCGGCCATGAAGGCGGTAGGCAAAAACACCGCGATCAGGGTGAAGGTGGTGGCAATCACCGCCAGGCCAATTTCATCGGCGGCCTCCATGGCGGCTTGGTACGGCGACTTGCCCATGCGCAAATGGCGCACGATGTTCTCGACCTCGACGATGGCGTCGTCGACCAAGATGCCCACCACCAGCGACAAGGCCAGCAGGGTCACCACATTGATCGAAAAGCCCAGGGCATGCATGCCGATGAAGGCGGGAATCACCGACAAGGGCAAAGCCACGGCGGTGACGAAGGTGGCACGCCAGTCGCGCAAAAACAGCCAGACCACGATCACCGCCAGGATGGCGCCTTCATACAGCAGGTGCAAGGAGCCTTGGTACTCTTCTGCAACCGGTGAGACAAAGTCAAAGGCTTCGGTCAATTCGATGTCGGGGTGCGCCGCGCGCAAATCGGCCAGGGCTTTTTGCACCGCCGCACCCACCTCAATTTCGCTCGCGCCCCGGCTGCGCGAGACCTCAAAGCCCACCACCGCTTGGCCATTGAGCAGGGCCGCAGAGCGCGGCTCGGCCACGGTGTCGCTGATGGTCGCCACTTGGTCCAAGCGCAGGCGCCGACCGTCGGCCAAGGTCACCGAGATGCGCGACAAGGTTTGGGCGTCGGTCACGCTGCCCAGGGTGCGCACCGCTTGTTCGCCCCCGGCCACGTCGGTGCGCCCGCCCGAACTGTCGGACTGCATTTGCTTGAGCTGGCGCGAAATGTCGGCGGCGCTGGCGCCCAGGGCTTGCAAGCGTTGGGGGTCCAAGGCGATGTGGATTTGCCGCTCCACGCCGCCCACGCGGTTGACCGCGCCCACGCCGCGCACCGCCAGCAATTTGCGCGCAATTTGGTTGTCGACAAACCAAGACAAGGCTTCGGTGTCCATGCTCGGTGAACGCACGGTATAGGCCAAGATGGGTTGACCGGCCAGGTCGAGTTTGCTGATGACGGGGTCTTTCAGGTCGCCAGGCAATTCGCTGCGGATGCGGTTGACGGCTGAGCGCACATCGTCCAAGGCCTCTTGGATGGGCTTTTCCAAGCGGAATTCGGCGCTGATGGTGGTGCTGCCGTCTTGCACTTTGGTGGTGATGTGCTTCAAGCCTTGCAGCGAGGCGATGGCGTTTTCGATCTTGCGCGCCACCTCGGTTTCCATTTGGGCCGGGGCGGTGCCCGGCAGGCTGGCGGTGACCGTGATGGTGGGCAGGTCGATGTCGGGAAAGTTTTGCACCTTCATCGACCCAAACGAGACCATGCCTGCAAAGCAGAGCATGACAAACAGCATGACCGCAGGGATGGGGTTTTTGATCGACCAGGACGAGACGTTGATCATGGCGCGACCCGAACCGCATCACCTTCGTTCAAAAAGCCAGCCCCTTGGGTGACCAACTTCACGCCTTCCGTCAGGCCTTGGGTGATTTCGATCTGGTCGCCCAACCGGCGCCCGGTTTGCACCTTGAGCAGGCCTACGCGGTTGTCGGCCTTGACTTGCATCACATAGTTGAAACCATCGCGGCTGACCACGGCTAGGGCCGGCACCGTGACGGCGCGGCTGCTGCTGGATTGGATGCTACCGCTGGCGTACATGCCAGCCAGTGCGGGGGCTTGTCCGGCGCTGGGGGTTTGCAAGTCCACATACACCAGGGCTTGGCGGGTTTGTG
>CANNNH010000388.1 GCA_947505915.1 Comamonadaceae bacterium | reverse complement strand
CGCAAACGCGTGCGCAAGAGCTTTGGCACCCGTGACAGCGTGCTCGAAGTCCCCTACCTGTTGCAGATGCAAAAAGACGCGTACACCGCTTTTTTGCAAGCCGAAACCAATCCCAAAAAACGCACGCCTGAAGGCTTGCAAGCGGCTTTTGAAGCGGCATTCCCCATCGTCTCGCACAACGGTTTTGTCGAGATGAAGTTTTTGGAATACAACCTGGCCAAGCCCGCTTTTGATGTGCGCGAATGCCAAACCCGTGGTTTGACCTTTGGCTCTGCCGTGCGCGCCCGCGTGCAGCTGATCATTTATGACCGTGACTCCTCAACCCCCCAATCGAAGGTGGTCAAAGAGGTCAAAGAGCAAGAGGTCTACATGGGCGAAGTGCCCCTGATGACCGACAAAGGCTCGTTCATCATCAACGGCACCGAGCGCGTGATCGTGTCTCAGTTGCACCGCTCGCCGGGCGTGTTTTTTGAGCACGACAAAGGCAAAACCCACAGCTCGGGCAAATTGCTGTTTTCAGCGCGCATCATCCCTTACCGCGGCTCATGGTTGGACTTTGAGTTTGACCCCAAAGACATGCTGTATTTCCGCGTCGACCGCCGCCGCAAGATGCCGGTGACGATTCTGCTCAAGGCCATTGGCTTGAACAACGAGTCCATCCTGGCCAACTTCTTTGTGAACGACAACTTCCGCCTGATGGAAACTGGCGCGCAAATGGAGTTTGTCGCCGAGCGCTTGCGCGGCGAAGTGGCGCGTTTTGACATCACCGACAAATCGGGCGTGGTCGTGGTGGCCAAGGACAAGCGGGTCACCGCCCGCCACACCCGTGAACTCGAGCAAACGGGCACCACCCACATCAGCGTGCCAGAAGACTTTTTGATTGGCCGCGTGATGGCGCGCAACATTGTTGACGCTGAAACCGGCGAAATCATTGCCAAAGCCAACGAAGAGTTGACCGAGGCGTTGCTGAAAAAATTGCGCACCAGCGATGTGCAAGAGTTGCAGTGCATCTACACCAACGAACTCGACCAAGGTGCGTATATTTCGCAAACCCTGCGCATTGATGAGACCGCAGACGAGTTTGCCGCCCGTGTCGCCATCTACCGCATGATGCGCCCTGGCGAGCCGCCCACCGAAGATGCGGTGCAAGCTTTGTTCCAGCGTTTGTTCTACAACCCCGACACCTACGATTTGTCGCGTGTGGGCCGTATGAAGTTCAACGCCAAAGTGGGCCGTCCCGAAAGCACCGGCCCCATGGTGCTCAACAACGAAGACATCATGGCCGTGGTGAAGATCCTGGTGGATCTGCGCAACGGCAATGGCGAAGTCGATGACATTGATCACCTGGGCAATCGCCGCGTACGTTGCGTGGGTGAGTTGGCTGAAAACCAATACCGCACCGGTTTGGCGCGGATTGAAAAGGCGGTGAAAGAGCGTTTGGGTCAGGCCGAGCAAGAGCCTTTGATGCCCCATGACTTGATCAACTCCAAGCCGATTTCTGCGGCTCTCAAAGAGTTTTTCGGCGCGTCGCAGTTGTCGCAGTTCATGGACCAGACCAATCCCTTGTCCGAGATCACGCACAAGCGCCGTGTCTCAGCCCTGGGCCCAGGCGGTTTGACGCGCGAACGTGCAGGCTTTGAAGTGCGCGATGTGCACGTTACCCACTATGGCCGTGTGTGCCCCATTGAAACCCCCGAAGGTCCTAACATTGGACTGATCAACTCGCTGGCTTTGTACGCCCGCTTGAACGAATATGGCTTCATCGAGACGCCTTACCGCCAAGTGGTGGAAGGCAAGGTCACGATGGACATCGACTACTTGTCCGCGATTGAAGAGGGCAAGTATGTGATTGCCCAAGCCAACGCTTCGCTGGACAAAGGAGGACGTTTGACCGACGAATTGGTGTCTGCCCGTGAAAAAGGCGAGTCCATTTTGGTCGGTGCAGAGCGCGTTCAGTACATGGACGTGTCACCGGCCCAGATCGTTTCTGTGGCGGCATCTTTGGTGCCTTTCCTAGAGCACGATGATGCCAACCGCGCTTTGATGGGCGCCAACATGCAGCGCCAAGCTGTGCCAGTGTTGCGACCAGAAAAAGCCTTTGTGGGCACGGGCATCGAGCGCGTGGCAGCCATTGACTCGGGTACCGTGGTCACGGCCACCCGTGGCGGTGTGGTTGACTATGTGGATGCCACCCGCATCGTGGTGCGCGTCAATGACGCCGAGACACAGGCCGGTGAAGTCGGCGTGGACATTTACAACCTGATCAAGTATCAGCGTTCGAACCAAAACACCAACATCCATCAGCGCCCCATCGTGAAGCAAGGCGACAAGCTGGCCAAAGGCGATGTGATTGCCGACGGTGCTTCCACCGATTTGGGTGAGTTGGCGCTGGGCCAGAACATGTTGGTGGCGTTCATGCCTTGGAATGGCTACAACTTCGAAGACTCGATCCTGATCTCTGAGCGGGTGGTGTCTGAAGACCGCTTCACTTCTATTCACATTGAAGAGTTGGTGGTCATGGCGCGTGACACCAAGCTCGGGGCAGAAGAGATCACCCGAGACATCCCCAACCTGGCTGAGCAACAACTCAACCGCTTGGACGATTCGGGCATCATTTATGTGGGCGCCGAAGTGCAGCCTGGCGACGTGTTGGTGGGCAAGGTCACCCCCAAAGGTGAAACCACCCTGACGCCAGAAGAAAAACTGCTTCGCGCCATCTTCGGTGAAAAAGCCTCCTATGTGAAAGACACCTCGCTGCGCGTTGACCAAGGCTCGCAAGGCACGGTCATCGACGTGCAGGTCTTTACCCGCGAAGGCATTGTTCGCGACAAGCGTGCCCAGCAAATCATTGACGACGAGTTGAAGCGTTTCCGCTTGGACTTGAATGACCAGTTGCGCATAGTTGAAGCCGACGCGTTTGACCGCATTGGCAAGTTGCTGGCAGGCAAAACCGCCAATGGGGGTCCCAACAAACTGCCCAAGGGCAGCAAGATCGACAAGGCCTATCTCGACAGCGTGGAAAAATTCCACTGGTTCGACATTCG
>CANNNH010000387.1 GCA_947505915.1 Comamonadaceae bacterium | reverse complement strand
TTTGGTGGCTACCGATGTGGCTGCGAGGGGTATTGATGTGCCCAGCATCAGCCATGTGTTCAATTTTGGTTTACCTATGAAGCAAGAAGACTATGTCCACCGTATTGGTCGCACAGGCCGCGCCGGTCGTGATGGTTTGGCGGTGACTTTTGCCGAGTGGCGTGACCGTCGCAAAATTTTGGATATCGAACATTTCACACAGCAACCTTTGCGTGCTGACATGATCCCCGGCTTGGAGCCCACCCAACGCGCTCCCCGCGCACCCAGCGGTGCAGAGCCCAAGCGCTTTGGCAAACCCTCAGGCGGGCGCTCATATGCTGGTGCTGCTGCCAAGCGCGGCACTGGCTTCAAACCACGCGGCCCAGCTCGCGGTTAAAAAACCGAAGGGTCCTATCGCTCATTGAGCGAAGTACCCAAGGTTTTGATCACTGGTTTTAACAAATAGGTAAGCAAGTTCCGCGTACCTGTGCGTATGTCTATGCCGGCTGTCATCCCTGGTTTGATTTCCATGGCGTTGACCTTGGGGTTGTCTTGGTCCTTGGCGATGCGGATATTGACCTTGTAGTAAACGCTGGGTTGGCCATTAGGTGTGTTGACCAAAGAGCCTTGCGCATTATTGTCAGACAGTGTGTCGGGACTGATATCGATCAACTCGCCTTTCAGATTTCCGTAAATGCTGTAGTCATATGCGTCAAGCGTGATCAATACAACTTGTCCTTTAACCAACTGACCAATGTCAGAGGGCGGCACTTTGGCCTCCAGCAGCAAAGCGTCACCTACAGGGGCAATTTGCATGAGTTCGTCGCCGGGCCGCAGTACGCCACCCACTGTATGAATTTTCAAGGTCTTCACTACGCCATCCATGGGGGCCATGATGTCGGTGTGTGACAACAAGTTTTCAGCGCCGTTGAGTTTTTGGTTCTGGCTGGATAACTCATCCTCAATACGCGTTAATTCGGTACGGGTATCTTGTAAATATCTGTTTTTTGTGGCGGCTATACGCCCTTCGATTTCAGTGACTTGACGTTTAGCACGTAAAACATCGAGCTCGCTGACATCGCCACTTTTAAGCAAGTTGTCATTCATAAGCTTTTCTTGTAATGCCATGGTCAAAGCGTCTTGCATGGTGCGCAACTCTTCATTAAGCGAGCGCTTTCGCTGCTTGTAAAGACCTTGCTGGGCAGATACAAATTCAGGGTAGAGCTTGAACTCAACTCCAAAATGAGGAGCTTCAAAATGCACCTCGGCTTTGGTGCGTATCAAAGCTGCCTTGAGCGACATGATGCGAGCGCGGGTCTCTTCTAGGTTGGCTTGAACCCGCTCTTTTTCCAGCACAGCCAGTAACTGTCCACTCGTGACAGTGTCGCCCTCTTGAACCGTGAGTTCTTTCAATACTCCGCCATCAGCTGTTTGAACCAATTGGGTTCTGGCACTCAAAATGACTTGGCCGGTGGTGTGAACAGTTTGGTCAATTTCAAAGTAGCCGGCCCAAGCAATAAACCCCCCCAAGCAGGCGAACAACAGCAGTATCAGTCGACCGCTTTTCTTGTCCTCATCTAGGTAGTCGTCGCTCATGCTGTTTTTGCGTTAGTGCGAATAGGTGTGACAGGATTTGGATTTTGCAAACGCTCCAACACTTTGTTTTTGGGACCATCCAACAGAATTTCTTGGTTCGCCACCACAATCAATCGATCCACTAAAGCAAGAAGTTCGTGTTTGTGGGTGGCCATGACCAAGGTGTCTGTGGGGCGCAAGTTTTGCGACAAAGCTTGGATAAGTTTCTGCTCGGTTTGCCTGTCCATTGACGAGGTGGGTTCATCGAGCAACCAAATTTTGGGACGCCGCAAAAATACGCGTGTGAGATGAACCAATTGGCGCTGACCTGCAGACAAGCCCATGCCACCCTCTGATATGGGCAATTGCAAGCCTTTGGGGTGTGTTTTGATGACCAATTGAAGCAGGCCTGTTTCCTCGGCGGCAGCTAGCAATTGATCGTCACCTGGGTCAAGCAGGCCAAGAATGAGGTTTTCACGCAAGGTACCTGCAAACAATCGTCCTTCTTGCGCCAAGAAACCCATGTTCTCTGCCAGCAGTGGCTTGCTCAGTTGGGTGATGTCCATGTGATCGAGTAAGACGCGACCTTCTTGGGGCTTGTACATGCCCGAGAGCAAGCGAAGTAATGTGGTTTTGCCTGACCCAATGGGGCCGATGATGCCAATTTTTTCACCTGCTTGTATTTGGAGTTTATTGACTTGCAATGCTTTTTGGGGATTGCCTTGATAAGCGGTACTGACTTTTTCTATTGAGTATGTCCCTTGAACAGTCTCAGGGGTGAGAGGGTGTTCTTGCCCATGGTTGTCGTCCTCCAATTTCCACAACCGGTCCAAGCCCTGTAAGGCTGCTTTCACATGACCCCACTGCAAAAGTAAGGATGGCAACATGCTCACAGGAGTCAAAATGCGGCCAGCCAAGATGGAGCAAGCAATCAAGCCCCCTATGGTGGTCATGCCGGCAGACACCAACAGTGCGCCTAAAGCCACAAGCAGGATATAGGCAACTTGTTGCAGGGTGGCTGTGCTGTGTTGGTTTCTCTCGGTAATATGACGTAAAGTCATTTCATGGTTGCGCGATTCATCAGCCGCGCCCATCCAACGGCTAAGCATTCGCCACCCGCCTTGGCCAGACTTGATGATTTCTGCGCCTTCAATGGTTTCAACCAATATGCCAGTTTTGAAATTACTCAAATGTGTGGCACTGCTGGCCAATTTTTCAATGCGTTTGCGATGCCAGATGCCACTGAAAAGTGCCACCAAAAAAAACAAAACAGGAATTGCTGTCAGGTAAGGATGGCCCACAAAACCAATCAGTACCAAAAAGATAATCACAAAAGGTGCGTCTACCATCAAGTGGGTGGTGGCAGTGGTGAGAAAGCTGCGCACCGTTTGGTAGGCGTTCATTTGAGCCGCCAAACTCCCCACACTCGAGGGCAGTTGGTCTAGTCGGATCGACAGCAAGCGCATGAACACCTTGCGCGATAACTGCTGA
>CANNNH010000386.1 GCA_947505915.1 Comamonadaceae bacterium | reverse complement strand
GATCAAAGCGTCCGCATCGACCAAGTTGGCCACCAAAGCACCCAAGGTGTCGTTGTCGCCGAACTTGATTTCGTCATTGACCACGGTGTCGTTTTCGTTGATGACGGGTAGCACGCCGTGTTGCAGCAAGGTCAGCAAAGTGGAGCGGGCGTTGAGATAGCGCTCGCGGTCGGCCAAATCCGCATGGGTGAGCAGCACCTGTGCGCTGCCCAGGCCATGTTCGCGCAAACTTGACTCGTAAATTTGTGCCAAACCCATTTGACCCACAGCGGCAGCAGCTTGCAGTTCATGGATTTCATGCGGCCGGGTGGCCCAACCCAAGCGCTTCATGCCCTCTGCAATGGCCCCGCTGGAGACCATGATGACCTCGCGGCCCTCGCGCACCAAGGCCCCCATTTGGCGACACCATTCACCAATGGCTTGTTGGTCCAGGCCTTTGCCTTCGTTGGTGACAAAGGTAGAACCCACCTTGATGACCAAGCGGCGCGCATCGCGCAAGACGTGGGCAGCGTTGTCACTCATCGGTGAATCGCCATTCACATGGGGGCAGCGGGCGCATCGGCCGCAGTGCCCGCAAAGCGCGGATCGACATCGACCGGGGCCAAGGTGGACAGGTGCTGGGCGTGCAAATATTTATAGATGGCTTTGGACAAAGCGTCACAGCCATCATGGGTGAGGGCTGAGATTTCAAACACTGGCCCTTTGTAGCGCATGCGGCGCACAAAATCTTTGACTTGCGCCACCCGGGCATCGGCGTCCACCATGTCAATTTTGTTGAGCACCAACCAACGCGGCTTGTCAAACAAGGCCTGGTCGTATTTTTTCAACTCGCCCACAATCGCCTTGGCTTGCGCCACGGGATCAACATTGTCGTCAAAGGGCGCAAAGTCCACCATGTGCAACAGCAACCGGGTGCGCTGCAAATGGCGCAAAAACTGGTGCCCCAATCCCGCGCCTTCGGAGGCACCTTCGATCAAACCCGGGATATCGGCCACCACAAAGCTTTGCTCTGGGCCCACCCTCACCACACCCAAATTGGGGTGCAAGGTGGTGAAGGGGTAGTCGGCGATCTTGGGGCGCGCATTGGAGATGGCGGTGATCAAAGTGGATTTGCCGGCATTGGGCATGCCCAACAAACCCACATCGGCCAAGACCTTGAGTTCGAGTTTGAGGTTTTTGCGCTCGCCGGGCCAGCCCGGTGTTTTTTGGCGTGGCGCGCGGTTGATCGAGCTTTTGAACCGCATATTGCCAAAACCGCCGTCTCCACCCTTGGCGATCATGATTTTTTCGCCTGGCACCAGCATTTCATACAACACGTCACCGGTTTCGGCGTCGGTGATGACCGAGCCCACGGGCATCTTCAAGGTGATGTCGTCCCCCGCCGCGCCAAACATGTCAGAGCCCAGACCGTGCTGGCCTTTGCGCGCTTCATGCCGGCGCGAAAACCGAAAATCTACCAAGGTATTGAGGCTGGGGTCGGCCACCGCATACACATGGCCTCCGCGTCCGCCGTCGCCCCCATTGGGCCCGCCAAATTCTTTGTACTTTTCGTGCCGAAACGAGACGCAGCCGTTCCCGCCGTCACCGGCGATGACATCAATCAGCGCTTCGTCCACGAACTTCATAGAGGCATCTTAATCAATAAAAAAGCCCCGACCAGTCGGGGCTTGTCAGCATCAAATCCGCACATCAAGCGGGTTTGACATTGACCGTGGACTTGTTCAAAGCACCTTTGACGGCAAAGCTCACATGACCGTCCACCAAGGCGAACAGAGAGTGGTCTTTGCCAATGCCAACATTGGTACCGGGGTGAAACTTGGTGCCACGCTGTCGCACGATGATGGAGCCTGCGCTCACCAACTCGCCACCAAACGCTTTGACACCCAACATTTTGGGCTGTGAGTCCCGCCCGTTGCGCGTAGAGCCGCCGCCTTTTTTCTGTGCCATGACTTAGCCCCTCAACCTTGAATGGAAGCGATTTGCAGCTCTGTGAATTGCTGCCGATGCCCCTGGCGTTTTTGATAGTGCTTGCGACGGCGCATTTTGAAAATGCGCACCTTGTCGTGCTTGCCATGAGCCAACACTGTGGCTTTGACAGTTGCACCGGACACCAAGGGTGTGCCAACCTTGAGCTCTGCGCCGTTACCGACGGCGAGCACTTGGTCGATCACAATCTCTTGGCCAACGTCCGCAGCAATCTGTTCTACTTTAATTTTTTCGCCAGCAGCAACACGATACTGTTTGCCACCGGTTTTTATGACCGCGTACATAAGGACCTCTGGGAAAATGTTCTCTGAAGGTTCTCCAAAAGGATTTTTGAAGAACCTGAAATTCTATCAGAATTTATAACCAGCGGTTGATTTTCATACCAGGTTCTCATCCAGGTCTTCATTTCCCCTCTTTAGGAACCGCTGGGGATCCACATGTCCCTGGAAGAACTGTGGGGTCAAAAAGCCATACCTATAATGATCTAAACCTTTACATAGAGCCCAAACCACTTGTCAACTTCGCCTGACGCCTCCGCCACAGCCCTGTCCATGATCGCCCAGGATATGTCTGAAGTGGATCGCATCATTCACGATCGCCTGTCCTCAGGCGTTCCCTTGGTGGGCCAGGTTTCTCAATACATCATTGCCGCAGGCGGCAAGCGACTGCGGCCCGCATTGTTGCTGTTGATGTCCAAGGCCATTGGCTTTGAAGGGCCCCAACGCCACCCCATGGCGGCCGTGGTCGAATTCATCCATACCGCCACGTTGCTTCACGATGATGTGGTGGACGAATCCACCCTGCGCCGGGGTCGCCCCACTGCCAACCAAAGCTTTGGCAACCCGGCCAGTGTGTTGGTGGGGGACTTTTTGTACTCGCGGGCATTTCAGATGATGGTCGAAAGTGGCCAAATGCGTGTCATGGAAGTGTTGGCCGAAGCCACCAACGTGATCGCTGAAGGCGAGGTGTTGCAACTGATGAACACCCATGACGCCTCGCTGAGTGAAGACGACTATTTGTTGGTGATTCGCTCCAAAACCGCCAAACTGTTTGAAGCCAGTGCACGCT
>CANNNH010000385.1 GCA_947505915.1 Comamonadaceae bacterium | reverse complement strand
TTTGGGTTCCATCTTGGTGATGGACCATGGCGACTTGGTGGGCATCCTCACTTTCCGCGAGGTGATTTTGGCGCTCAATGTCAATGGCGGCGCCTTGGGGCAGGCCACCGTACGAAGTGCCATGGACGATCACCCGCTTACCTGTTCACCGGATACCGAACTCGACGAAGTGCGCCGCATGATGCTGGAGCGCCATGCCCGCTATTTGCCTGTTTTGAATAAGCGCGAACTCATGGGCGTGGTGAGTTTTTACGACGTGGCCAAAGCCGTGGTGGACAGCCAAAACTTTGAGAACCAAATGCTCAAGGCCTATATCCGCGATTGGCCTTCGGAAGAAGAGGGCGCCAAAGCCAATTAATCGGGGTCAGATTCCAATTATTGAGCTCAATTTCTCTCAGGGATAATCCCCCACATGAGCGGCAACACCTTTGGCACCCTTTTCGCAGTCACCAACTTTGGTGAATCCCACGGCCCAGCCATTGGCTGCGTGATTGACGGCTGCCCACCAGGCATGGCCTTGAGCGAGGCCGACATCCAGCACGACCTCGACCGCCGCCGCCCCGGCACCAGCCGCCATGTGACGCAACGCCAAGAACCCGACCAAGTGCAAATTTTGAGCGGCGTTTACCAAGGTTTGACCACGGGCACCCCGATTGCGCTGCTGATTCAAAACACCGACCAGCGCAGCAAGGACTACAGCGACATCTTGCAAACCTTTAGACCCGGCCACGCCGACTACACCTACACCCAAAAATATGGTGTCCGCGACCCACGCGGTGGTGGACGTTCGTCGGCTCGATTGACCGCTCCCACGGTGGCGGCTGGCGCGGTGGCTAAAAAATGGCTCAAAGAAAAATACGGCACCAGCTTCATCGGTTGCATGACGCAGCTGGGCGAGCACCCCATCGCGTTTGAAGACTGGACGCATGTCCCGCAAAACCCGTTTTACGCGCCCATTGCCGATGTGGCGCACCTCGAGGCCTATATGGACAGCTTGCGCAAAGCCGGTGACTCGTGTGGCGCTCGCATCCGTGTGGTGGCGCGTGGCATGCCGGTGGGCTTAGGACAACCCATATATGACCGGCTCGACGCCGACATTGCCTATTCCATGATGGGCTTGAATGCGGTCAAAGGCGTGGAAATCGGCGCGGGTTTTGCCAGCGTCGCGCAGCGTGGTTCGACCCATGGTGACAGCCTGACGCCCGAGGGTTTTGCGCACAACAACGCCGGTGGCGTGTTGGGCGGCATCAGCACAGGGCAGGACTTGGAGGTGAGCATCGCCATCAAGCCCACCAGTTCCATCCTCACCCCGCGCGACAGCATCGACAGCGCAGGCAACGCGGTGCAGGTGCAAACCAAGGGCCGCCACGACCCTTGCGTGGGCATTCGCGCCACCCCCATTGCCGAGGCGCTGCTGGCACTGGTGGTGATGGACCATGCACTGCGCCACCGAGCACAGTGTGGAGATGTGGTCATGCCGCTCACGCCCATTCCCGCGCAACGCAGCGATTGAACCCATGACGACAGACTCAGCGCCGCGGGTCTCGCGGCGTCAAATGGTGCCGTTTGCCGCGCTTTCAGCCAGCTACTTTGCCCACATTGGTTTCTTCAACCCCTATTTGCCTTTGTGGTTGAAGCATTTGGGTTTAAGCCTGTGGATGATCGGCCTGCTCACCTCCATGCAAGCGGTCACCCGCGTGTTTGCGCCCTACCTGTGGGGCTGGCTCAGCGACCGTAGCGGTGAACGTGTGCCCCTCATGCGTTGGTGTGCAGGTATGGCCTTGTTGTGCTCTATTGGGCTGTTGTTCAGCAATGCGCCGTGGTGGTTGGCAGCGGTTTTGTTTTTGATGTTCACCCACACCAGTGCCATGATGCCCATGAGCGAGGCGGCGATGGCGCATTTGGTCAGCCACCAAGGCACTTTGGATGTACGCCGTTATGGGCGTATCCGTTTGTGGGGATCGGTTGGGTTTTTGGTGACGGTGTTCGTCTCAGGTCATTGGTTTGAAGTAAATGGCATGGCCGACTTTCCTTTATGGATGGTGCTTACTTTGGTAGCTATCAACTTAAGTGTGTGGAGTTTGCCTAATGTGCGTGAAGAGACACAGCACGTCCAAGGCCAATCGGGCTTCGGCAAAGTGCTGCGCCAACCCCAAACCCTGTGGTTTTTTGGGACGCTGTTTTTCCACGTGCTGTCGCATGTGGCGATCTACACTTTTTTCTCTTTGTACCTCGATGAACTCGGCTATGGCAAAGACATGATTGGGGTGTTGTGGGCGGTGTCTGTCATCGTTGAAATCATTGGCTTCTTTTCCCAAAGTCGCTGGTTGCACTGGCTGAGCTTGCCTGGGTGGCTGTGCGTTTGCACCGGTTTGATGGCGTTTCGCATGGGGCTCACCGCTTGGTACGCACAGGTCTTGTGGGTGCTGTTGTTGGCGCAGTGCCTGCATGTGTTTACTTTTGCCATTCAGCACACGGTGTGCATTGCTTGGCTGTCGCAGCATTTCCCTGGTCGCTTGCGCGGCAGGGGTCAGGCTTTGTATGCGGTGATCGGCTACGGCTTCACCGGCGTGCTTGGGGCTTTGGGAGGCGCTGCACTCAGCACCCATTGGGATTTACAAACGGTTTTCATGGCGGCTATTCCCGTGGCCTTGCTGGCTTTATTATGCGCCGTGGGCTTACTCAGGGCTTCGCATCGACCTCCTGCATAACTGAAAAATTGCTCAATTTTGTAGAACGGGTCTTGTCGACGACGCAGAAATTGCGTACATCTCACCCAAGGAGATGTCATGCCTCACCCGCGCATCTTGATTATCGAAGACCACCCTTTGATGGCCGACGCTATCGCTGTGTCCGTGCAAAGCTGTTTGCCACTTGCTCAGTGTCACATTGCTACCGCGCTTTCATCTGCTATGTGCCTTTTGTCATCGACCGAGACCTGGGCATTGGTGTTGCTGGACTTGAATCTGCCTGATACCCAAGGTTTGCATACCCTGAACGCCGTATGTGAGTTGCGTCCCCAAGGCGCATTGTTGGTCCTGTCTGCTTTGCAAGACCCCTGCATTGAAGCC
>CANNNH010000384.1 GCA_947505915.1 Comamonadaceae bacterium | reverse complement strand
CCATGTCGATTTGGCGCTCAGAGTTGGTGCGGCCATGGCCGACAAACTCGTCGCCGCGCTCGCGGAAAGGCACCAGCACCTCGGGGCAAATGTCGTACACGCTGGTGTTGGTCAGAATCGCCAGCGGAATTTGGTAGCGGTTGAACAGCTCCAAAATGCGCCAAATGCCCACACGATTGCCATAGTCGCGGTAGGCAAAGCCCCGGTGAAAGGGTGCTGCCGGCAGCGAGGTGAAGTCGGGGCCGGGGTTGCGCCCGAATTCAAAGGCCTCCACATTCAGCGCAAAGTACACCGCCAGCTTGGCGCCATTGGGCCAGCTGTATGTGGGGCGCTTGGGCAGTTGTGAAAACGGATAGCGGTCGAACTTGTTGTCAAATTTTTTCATGATGAAGCCTTGGGCAAAGAACGGATGTATTGCATGACCTCGGCCACGGGTTTGACCTCGGCATATTTGGCTGCCATGTCAAATAGGTTGACGGCATGGCTGGTGGCACTGCGATCGTAAACGCACTCGATGGGCACGGTGCATTTGAAGTTGTAGGCAAAGGCATCAACCACGCTGCCGCGCACGCAGCCGCTGGTGGTGCAGCCAGTCACCACCAAGCTGTCGACTTGCAGATCGATCAAATAGCTGGCCAAGGGCGTGCCAAAAAAAGCACTCGGGTGCTTCTTGGGCAGCAGCACATCATGGGCCTGCGGAGCAACTTCGGGCACAAACTGGTAACCATGTGCGGCCACGCCCATCAAGGCGGGCACCTTTTCGGCCAAGCGGCCCACATCAAAATTTTCTTTGGGCGCCACATAGGGGTAGAGCACCGGCAGGTTCTTTTCGCGGAACAGGGCCAGCAGCGGGGCGATGTGGTCCACCGCATTCCAGCCCACCTCGCCGCAAGAGGTTTTGAACTCTTTGATCGACTCCCAAAACGGCTGGCGCTGGGTGCCCACGGTGCGGTACTGCACATCGATGATGAGCAAGGCCGGTCGTTTGCCCTGGGCCTGTGGGCGGCCAAAACCAGCGGCTTCGTAGGCGGCTATCTCATCCGCAGAAACAATCCCTTCCCAGGGCATGGACATGGGGATACTCCTTGAAAAACTTGGGGCACCAGCAGCGGCGCATCAGGATCTGGAGCTTATCACTCAGCGACAAAGCCGCGTCAGGTTGGATGATGCGACACACAGCTGCCATGATTGTCAATTTGCAAAGGGGCTGACCTTTGCTTCTGAGCAGGGCTCAGGGCAGAAAAGCCGGTGTTAAAAAGCGCAGGCCAATGCTGATCCACTGCTGATCACTGGCACTGCCGAGCACGTTGCCGTAGGTGGTGTCAATTTGAACGCGCTGGGGTTGGACCCAAAAGCGCAGGCCCACTTGGTATTGGCTGGGTGTGGTGGTTTCGGCATACACCTCGGAGATGGCGATCAGGCGTGGGCTCAAGGGCCACTCGCCCCCCAGGCCCCAAGTGGCGCGGGAACTGCCATCGCGGTTGTGTTGAACCCATCCCAGGTTGAGGTGTACAAAACGATCTTGGCCCAAAGCACGGGTGATGGGGGCGTTGAAATACACATCGCGTTGGGGGGCATTGAAGTCGCTGGTGGGCTGGGTGTTGATGAAGCCCAGCGTGGTGGAAACGCCCCAATCGCCATCACTCAAACGCAGCCAACGTTTTTTGGCTTGGCCCAGCAGCAAGCCTGATGTCCACGGCGTGTCTTCGCTGCGTTGCTGCCCCCCCAGCGACCACTCCACATCACCCCAAAAGTTGCATCCGGGGACGGCCCATTGTTCGGTGCTGCTGCGGTTGCGGCGCACCCAGGTTTCGAGTTGGCAACTTTTCGGGTCCACCACATTGGCGTCATCGGTGTTCATGGGCCTGGCTGCTTGTGCGGCCATGGGAAGGGCTGCGCAAAAGGCCAGCAACAAAGCGACACACCCTTGGGGCCATAGCTTGCTTAGTAAAGGAAAAGTGGCCATAAGCGACGGGCAAACCAAATTGACAACAAATATGTAGACCATCATAGGCGCTGCTTGCCTGGTTATTGTGTCAGGCCGTATCGGATGTGATCTTGATTGGGCCCATGACCACCTTCGCACGGTCGCAGCGCACCCAATTTGATCGCGTCCGCGGTTCCGCTACATTAACGGCTCCACCAGCTAGAAAGCCTCACCATGCCCCGCATTGAAGCATCTGCCCCTCCCCCACCCCCCCGTGAAGTCAGGCCTGCGCCTCGGCGTGAGGTCAGGGACGAGCGCAGAGAAGCGCCCCCCCCAGAAAGGCCCCCCGCTGCGGCCAGGCCCGAACCCCGGGTGGAGTTGTACGAGCCAGCACGGGGCTCGCGGCGCGGTTGAACCCGAATGGCTCACCCGCTTGGGCGAGCCGACACCCAGGGCCATCCTGGTGACCCTCCCGTCACACCCTGGGAGCAGCCTTTAGCCAAGGGCCGCATAATGCGGCCCATCAAAGCCTTTGCCCCAAGCCATGGCAGCGGGGGCGCCAACACGTTGGGTTTTTGTGGCTAACCAAGGAGCTTTCATGGCAACTGCCGGTGCCGGTCTGCAGGGTTTATGGGTCGAGCTGTTGACCCCTTTGACCGAAGACCTGTTTATTCACCACGCCAAACTGTCCACACATGTGCAAACCCTGGGCGCCAAAGGCATACAAGGGGTCGTCATGTTCAGCCATGTGGGTGAGGGCGATTCTTTCAATGCGGCCGAGCGGCTGGATGCGGTCAAACAATTGATGGCGCATGGGGTTGCCGGCAAAGATATTTTGTTGCACGTTGCTTTTGCAAACTTGACCGATACCGTCAAATTGATTCGCGATGCCCACGAATTGGGCTTGCATGGCTACATCCTGACACCACCCCCCGCAGGGCCGGAGGCCACAGATCAAGGACTGGTCAATTTTTTCGGCCACATCGTTCAAAAAGTGGGCCCCATGGGTGTCAAGTTGTATTTGGCCTCCCAAACCAACGCTGGCCCCGCAGACCTCAACCCGCGCGTGCTCAGTGAGTTGCTCGACAAGCATGCGGGCGCATTCCAAGGCTTGATTGACCAAAGTCACAATGCCAGCCACACCATG
>CANNNH010000383.1 GCA_947505915.1 Comamonadaceae bacterium | reverse complement strand
GCGGTCCGTCGGTCAGCGCGGCTTCACACTGATGGAGGTTTTGGTGGTGCTGGCCATCGTGGCCTTGGGAACCGGTGCGCTGGTTTGGAGCCTGCGCGACAGCGCCAGCCAGCAATTGGACGAAGAGGCCCAGCGACTGAGCGCCCTGCTCGAAGCCGGCCGCGCCCAGTCGCGCACCAGTGGCGTGGCCTTGCGCTGGCGCAGCAGCGACACCGGCTTTGTGATCGAAACCCTGCCCCCCGGTTTGGCCGCCCCCAAATCCCATGCTTGGCTGCACCCCCAAACCCGAGCCAGCGTCAGCACGCTGTGGTTGGGGCCTGAGCCCATCTTGCCGCCACAAAGCCTGGTGCTGACCCAAGGCGACGGCAGCCGTGGCAGCGTGCGCGTGGCCAGCGACGGCCTGCGCGCCTTTGGCACCAGCCCCTGAGGCGCCTGCCACATGAAGTTCAGCTGCCCATCCCACCCCCGCAGGCCCAAGCCACCCGGCTTCACCCTGGTGGAGGTGTTGGTGGCGTTGGCCATCGTGGCGGTGTCGCTGATCAGCGCGAGCCAAGTGGGCGGGGCCTGGGTGCTCAACGCCAACCGCCAATGGCAATACCAATTGGCCCAGGTGTGTGCCGACAACGCGCTCATCGCCTTGCGCTTGTCGAGCCAACTGCCGGGCATGGGCGAGCGCAGCATCGACTGCACCCAAGCCCAACGCGACATGCGCGTGGTGCTGACCGTGCGCGCCACGCCCAACCCCTCGTTTCGGCGCGTCGAGGCCCAGGTGTTTGAGGCCCAAACCCCGCTGATCCGGGTGCAAACTGTGATTGGGCGGTATTGATATGCCAAAGCCAAGCTCCACAGGCCTGAGCCCATCGGACACGGTGGCATCGGTGAACAAGGCCAGACCCAGGCGGTCACACCGTGGCTTCACCCTGGTGGAGGTGTTGATCGCCCTGGCCTTGATGGCGGTCATGGGCGGGCTGAGCTGGCAGGGGCTGGACAGCTTGTTGCGCAGCCGCAGCGCGGTGCAAGCCGAGCATGCGCGCAGCACCGTGCTGGGCACGGTGCTGGCGCAGTGGCGCGCCGATCTGAACGCGGCCACCGTCTTGCCCGGCCAAGGCCTTGTCAGCGGCATCGACTGGGATGGGCGCGTGCTGCGCATCACTCGGCGCAGCACCGAGGTCAACCCAGACGGCAGCGACACCGGCGTGTGGGTGGTGGCGTGGCGCTGGCAGACCCAAGCCAGCCAGGCCCATGGCCCGTGGCAGCGCTGGCAGTCGCCCGCCTTGCGCGACAGCGCCAGCGTGCAAGCCGCTTGGGCGCAAGCCGCCGTGTGGGGCCAAAACGGCACCGCCGCTGGCACGGCGCGCCAAACCGATGCCTTGCCCCTGCAAGGCTGGCAAATTTACTTTTACCGCGACAACGCCTGGAGCAATGCCTTGTCCAGCGCAGGCACCGGTACCAACGCCGGAACCAATGCGGGCACCGGCAGCCCCAGCGTGCCCGATGCCGTGCGGGCCGTGATTCAACTCGCCCCCGACAGCGGGCGCGGCAGCATCACCATCGATTGGGTCCGCCCCAATTGGAGCGTGGGGCGCTCATGAACACCCACCCACGCAACTGCGCGCAGCGCGTTAAAGCACCTTTGCCAAGCTGCCCAGACAGTGCAAGCCACAGATTGGCCAAACACATGGACACGGCGCAAAGGCCTGGCCCACAACAGGTCACACCCCTGTTACACGCCCGTCAGCAGGGCGCGGCCCTGCTGATGGCCATGCTCACCGTGGCCTTGGTCGCCACCTTGGCCGCCGCCGGGCTGTGGCTGCAGTGGCGCAGCATCGAGGTCGAAGCCGCCGAGCGGCAACGCGCCCAAGCCCATTGGTTGCTGCTGGGCGCGCTGGACTGGGCGCGCATCATCTTGCGCGAGGACGCGCGGGCCGCTGGCGAAAACGGCCAAGACCATTTGGCCGAGCCCTGGGCCGTGCCCTTGCAAGAGGCGCGCTTGTCCACCTTTGTCTCGTCCAATGCCGAGGGCGTGAGCCGCGAAGACGAGCGCGTGGCCGAGGAGGTGTTTTTGTCGGGCCAGATCAGCGACTTGCAAGGCCGGTTGAATGTGCTCAACCTGATCGAGTCCGATGGCCAGTTGTCCAAACCCGGCTTGGTTGTTTTTGATCGCTTGTTCAAGCGCCTGGACCTGCCACCCACCGAGCTGCAAACCCTGGCCCAGCAATTGGTGCTGGCCCATGGCAACACGGTGGCCCGGCCCTTGCGCCCCCAGCGCGTGGAACAACTGGCCTGGCTGGGTTTGTCGGCCAACACCTTGGCGACCCTGGCGCCGCATGTTTGCGTGCTGCCCGTGCGCACCAGCGTCAACCTCAACACCGCCAGCGAGGCGGTGCTGCTGGCCAGCCTGAGCGGCTTGGACGCGGCAGGCGCTCAAAAGTTGGTGCAGCTGCGCGCCAGCCGCCACTTCAACACCTTGGAGGACGCCCGCCTGCGCCTGGACAACCCGCGCGCGGGCATCGATCCAGCGCTGCACAGCGTGAACAGCCGCCACTTTGAGGTGCGTGGGCGCCTGCGCTGGGGTGCCACCGTGCTCGAAGAGCGCAGCTTGGTCGAGCGCAATGGGGTGGACGTGCGGGTGCTGTGGTCTGACCGGGGTCAGCTTGCGGCCCCCCAACGCGAGCCCTTGGGTCGGCCCTTCGTACAATGAAAAATACATGCTGATCATTGCCCTGCCCCTGCACACCGAAGGTGCTGCCACCGAATACCTGCATTTGCGCGCAGGGCCGGGCGGGGCCACGGGACAAGCGCAAACCGCCACGGCCGCGCGTTTGCCGCGCGACGCGGGCACGGTGGTGGCTGTGGTGCCCGCCCAAGCCCTGGCTTGGCACACCATCACCCCGCCCCCCGTCGGGACCGCGCGCTTGGCCGCCGCCTTGGAAGGTTTGCTCGAAGAGCGCATGCTGGAAGACCCGGCCCAATCGCAGGTGGTCTACACGCCCGAGGGCGCTGCGGCGGCTGCCCAAGGCCAGGTCCTGACGGTGTTGGTGTGCCAAAAAGCCTGGCTGCGCCAAGCGCTGGCCCCTT
>CANNNH010000382.1 GCA_947505915.1 Comamonadaceae bacterium | reverse complement strand
TTCCATGGCGCCGCCGGCAATGCCGTTGACGTTGGCCAACGAACCGTTGGATGCCTGGGCTGTGACAATGATTTTGCCCGGTTGAGACACAGCATTGGCGATCATGCCGCCGATGGGGTAATAAGTGCCGGCAGTGCCACCCGTGCCGATGCGAAAGAATTGTTGCGCTTGGGCAGCACCTAAAAGGGCGGTTGCAGCAACTACGGCGGTGATAATATGTTTGAGACGCATGGTGTTTTCCTTTGTGTGGTGATTAGAAAAAAGAACAGCCTGAGAGTAAACCACAACGGCGGACAAAATCAGCCAGTGAAATCCCGAAGCTGGGTCTGCGCGTGTCTCTTTAGCGGTTTTTGGACTTCATAGCCCGTTCAACCTCGCGTTTGCCCTCGCGGTCCTTGATGGTGTCGCGTTTGTCATGCTCGCCCTTGCCCTTGGCCAGACCGATTTCGCATTTCACACGGCCGTTTTTCCAGTGCATGTTCAAAGGCACCAAGGTAAAGCCTTTTTGCTCCACCTTGCCCATCAGGCGCTTGATCTCGTCTTTATGCAGCAGCAGCTTTTTGGTGCGAATCGAGTCCGGCCGCACATGGGTGGAGGCTGTGCCCAAGGGGTTGATCTGGCAGCCGATGATGAACACTTCACCGTTGCGGATGACCACGTACCCGTCGGTGAGTTGGACCTTGCCTTCGCGCACCGACTTGACTTCCCAGCCTTCTAGCACCATGCCGGCTTCAAAACGCTCTTCAATGTGGTAGTTGAAGTTGGCTTTTTTGTTGTCCGCAATGCGCACGGCTGCGGCCGCCGCTTTGGGCGACAGCTTGGCTTCGGGCTTGGCGGGTTTGCCGCTAGAGGCCGCAGCGGGTTTTTTAGAGGAGCTAGCTTCTTTGGTGGCCATGGCAAATAGGTGAGGGCGCGATCGACTCATACAATTGCAAGCCGCTCCGCATTGTATGAAAACCGTTCACAAGTCCGTCCTCATCTGGTACAGCGCCGAAGAAATGTTCGCGCTGGTCACCGATGTGCCCCATTACCCGGCTTTTTTGCCCTGGTGTGACCAGGCCAGCGTGCTGGCCGATGAAGAGGCCGGCATGACTGCCCGTGTCGGCATTGCTTTTGGCGGCATCAAACAAAGCTTTACCACCCGCAACACCCATGTTCCGGGGCGCCAAGTTCAATTGCACTTGGTTGACGGACCGTTTTCTAAGCTCGAAGGTCAATGGGACTTCAGCCCTGTCGGCGCTAAAGGGGAACGGGCTTGCAAAGTTGAACTTTCGCTGCGCTACGACTTTGATAATTTCGCCTTGGCTGCACTGGTGGGCCCGGTCTTTGGCAAGATCGCCGGCAGCCTGATCGACGCTTTTGTCAAGCGCGCCAGCCAGGTTTACGGCGAACCCTGAAAACCGCTGGCCTGTATGCAAATCACTGTGGTTTACGCGCCAGAAGCCCGCCAAATGCGCCAATGGATGATTGACATGCCCTCTGGCAGCACGCTTGCCCAAGCCTTGGTGCAAAGTGGTGCCATGGCAGACTTGAGCGACCTGGCCGAACGGCTGGCCACCGGCGACTTGACGGCAGGCATTTGGGGCAGGGCCGCGGGGCCTGCACAAGTGCTGGAAGATGGGGACAGGGTGGAGCTTTACCGCGCTTTGCGGGTAGACCCCAAAGTCGCCAGGCGCGAGCGATTCAAAGGGCAGGGCAGCCGCGGCGCCGGTCTTTTTGCCAAGCGCCGGGAAGGTGGAAAAGCCGGTTATTGATCACAATTGAGCCCGTAGCACACGGGTACAATCGTGTTTTTGGAGCTTTACCCATGCGCCTCCTCGGCAAAGCGCTCACCTTCGACGATGTTTTGTTGGTGCCTGCGTTCTCCCAAGTCCTGCCCAAGGACGCCTCACTTTCCACCCAATTTTCACGCAATATTCGCCTGAATTTGCCCCTGGTCTCTGCGGCCATGGACACCGTCACCGAAGCCCGCCTCGCCATTGCCATTGCGCAGGAGGGCGGCATCGGCATCGTTCATAAAAACCTGACTGCTAAAGAGCAGGCGGCCGAGGTGGCCAAAGTCAAACGTTACGAAAGCGGCGTTCTACGAGACCCGGTGGTCATCTCGCCAAATCACACCGTGCGCCAGGTCATTGAAATGAGCGAGCAACTCGGCATTTCGGGCTTTCCCGTCATTGAAGGCGGACGTGTGGTCGGCATTGTCAGCGGACGTGATTTGCGCTTTGAAATCCGCATGGAAGAGCCAGTCAGCTCCATCATGACACCGCGTGAGCGCCTGATCACCATGCCCGAAACCGGTACGCTGGCCGACGCCAAGTACCTGCTCAATAAACACCGCATCGAGCGCGTGCTGCTGGTCAATGACAACTTCGAGCTCAAGGGCCTGATCACTGTCAAGGACATCACCAAACAAACCAGCTTTCCGAATGCAGCCCGCGACACCGAAGGCCAGCTTCGCGTGGGTGCTGCGGTCGGTGTCGGTGAGGGCACCGAGGCGCGCGTGGAAGCCTTGGTCAAGGCCGGGGTGGACGCTATCGTGGTGGACACAGCCCACGGTCACAGCCAAGGCGTGATAGACCGGGTGCGCTGGGTTAAACAAAACTACCCGCAAATCGACGTGATAGGCGGCAATATCGCCACTGGCGCTGCAGCCTTGGCCCTTGTAAAGGCCGGCGCGGACGCTGTGAAGGTCGGCATTGGCCCCGGCAGCATCTGCACCACCCGCATCGTAGCGGGTGTGGGCGTGCCGCAAATCATGGCCATTGACAACGTGGCAACCGCCTTGCGCGGCAGCGGCGTACCGCTGATCGCTGACGGCGGCATCCGCTACAGCGGCGACATTGCCAAAGCCATTGCCGCCGGCGCCAGCACGGTGATGATGGGCGGTATGTTCGCCGGCACCGAAGAAGCGCCCGGCGAAGTCATCCTGTTCCAAGGCCGCAGCTACAAGAGTTACCGCGGCATGGGCAGCATAGGTGCCATGCAGCAGGGCAGCGCAGACCGCTACTTCCAGGAGTCCAGCACCGGCAACCCGAACGCCGACAAGCTGGTGCCCGAGGGTATTGAGGGCCGCGTGCCTT
>CANNNH010000381.1 GCA_947505915.1 Comamonadaceae bacterium | reverse complement strand
GAGGCGGTGCACCTTTGTTGGCGGCACTCATTTTTTGCCAAATACTGACACCCGCGCGCGGGTTGTAACCGGCACGCGCCGCCAGCTCCATGCCTACCAAATCGGCCTCGGATTCATCTTCGCGGCTGAACTTGAGATTGATCAAGTTCGCGCCTTGCATGGCCACCGCGTCAGTCAAGCGTGGGTCCACACCCAAATACACCGAGGCGAGTGCGCCGCCAATCTTGGACAAGGTATTGGTGGCCATGCTCTTGCCCATGCGCTCGCGAGCGTGTTCGCGCAGCGCGTGGGCGATTTCGTGTCCCATGACCATGGCGACTTCATCGTCGGTGAGGTTCAGCTTGTTCAAAATGCCGTGAAAAAAAGCGATCTTGCCCCCTGGCATACAAAACGCGTTGACTTGGTCGGAGCCGATCAGGTTAACCTGCCAGTTCCAGTCTCTGGCACGAGGGTTCCATTCGTAGCTGAAAGGAATCAACTTCAAAGCAATTGCACGCAATCGAACCACCTGTGGATGGTCGTCAGGTCCCAACGCGTTTTTTTCTGATGCCTGCTTGATCATTTGGCTGTACTGTGTGTAAGCATTGCTTTCCACCTCGGCGGCAGGAACCAACTTGGCAAAACTCGACTGCTTGCCTACCTCCACCCCTTCACGGGCGAAAGCATCCAAGCTGTAAGCGCCCGCCATGCAAAAGGCGCAGTGATGGAAAAAAGCACGTTTGGTCAACATAAATAGGGCTGGGTTGGAGGCGATGACAATACAAGGGTATGAACGATAACCTATCTACAACTAATAAGTTGCCGTCGTGGCAAGACACCTTGCTGATTTACCTCAGCCCATCCAGCCTGCGCATGTTGGCCTTGGGTTTTTCGGCAGGTTTGCCCTTGTTGTTGGTTTTGGGCACGCTGAGTTTTCGCCTGCGCGAAGCCGGCATTGACCGCGCCACCATCGGTTTTCTCAGTTGGGTGGGGCTGGCTTATGGCTTTAAATGGGCATGGGCGCCGTTGGTCGACCGCTTGCCTTTGCCGTTGTTGACGCGACTCCTCGGGCGGCGACGCAGTTGGTTGCTGCTGGCACAAGTGGCCGTGGTGGCTGGTTTGCTGGGCATGGCGTGGAGCAACCCGCAAGATTCTTTGATGCCATTGGTGGCCTTTGCGCTGCTGGCCTCGTTTGGCTCGGCCACGCAAGACATTGCGCTGGATGCTTTTCGCATCGAGTCGGCGCAAGCGCGACTGCAAGCCGTGCTGGCAGCGAGCTACCAAACCGGTTACCGATTGGCCATGATTTGGGCCGGTGCGGGTGTTTTTTGGATTGCCGCCCGTGCCGAAGTAAGTGGCTTGCCCGCTGGGACTTACCAAGACGCGGCGTGGGGCATTGCCTACATCGCCATGGCCTTGTCCATGTCGGTTGGCATGGTGACGGTGTTGTTTTCCAAAGAACCGCCCCACACCGAATTGCCCCCTGCCCACAACCTGCGTGAATGGCTGCAAGTGGCGGTGGTGGCACCCTTTAGCGAGTTTGTGCGGCGCTACCGTTGGCATGCGTTGTTGTTGTTGGCCCTGATTGGCACTTACCGCATCAGCGACATCGTCATGGGCATCATGGCCAACCCGTTTTATGTGGACATGGGTTACAGCAAAGAAGAGGTGGCTACCGTCACGAAACTGTATGGCGTCATCATGACCTTGGTGGGTGCATTTTTAGGCGGCGGCTTGGTGCTGCGCTTTGGCGTGATGCGGGTGTTGATGCTGGGCGCGGTGCTCAGCGCATTGACCAACTTGCTGTTTGCTTGGCTGTCCTTGCACGGCCACGATGTGTATGCCTTGATCGCTGTGGTGTCTGCCGACAACTTGGCCAGCGGTATCGCGTCTGCCGCCTTCATCGCGTATTTGTCTTCGCTGACCAATGTGCAGTACTCGGCTACGCAGTACGCGTTGTTCAGTTCGCTCATGCTGTTAGCGCCGAAGTTTTTGGCAGGCTTTTCTGGCTTGGCGGTAGACGCCGCAGGCTACGCATGGTTTTTCACGGGCACTGCTGCTTTGGGTGTGCCTGTTTTGCTGCTGGTGTGGTTGGCCAGCCGTTTTCATTCTTCAGGAGACTAGACCTATGTTGCCAACCTTAACCACCCGCCGCCTGACCGTGCTTGCCGCCTTGTTGCTGCAAGCAGGCTGGGCTTGGTCGCAAGCTTTGCCTGTTGCAAGCCCCGAATCGGTGGGTGTGTCAACTAAGCGATTAGAGAAAATCTCTCAAGCCATGCAAGCCGAGGTGGCACAAAAGCGCTTGCCCGGTGCAGTGGTGATGGTGGCGCGCAAAGGCAAGCTGGTCTATTCCCAAGCCTTTGGCAAACTGAACAACGGCAGTGATGCACCCATGCAAATTGACTCGGTGTTTCGCATTTATTCGATGACAAAACCGCTGGTGTCGACCGCCTTGATGATGTTGGTGGAAGACGGCAAGGTGCAGCTCACCGACCCTGTGTCCAAGTACCTGCCCCCCTTCAAAAGCCCCATGGTCAGCGTTGCCACGCATGACCCTTTGTACAACGGCGTGAACTTCAAACTGGTGCCTGCCAACAAAGAGCCCACCATCCAAGATTTGCTGCGCCATACCTCGGGGCTGGCCTATGGGGAACTGACCAAAAACACCTTGGTGAAAGACGCGTACACCCAAGCCGGCATTTACCAACCCAGCATCGACTTTGATGCCCGCACGCCAAGCAGCGCCGAGATGGTTGACCGCTTGGGCAAAGCGCCGCTGGCACAACAGCCTGGCACCGTTTGGGAGTACAGCTTGTCGGTGGATGTCCAAGGGCGGGTGATCGAAGCTGTGTCGGGTCAGCGCTTAGGCGACTTTTTGCAAGCTCGAATATTTCAGCCTTTGAAGATGAAGGACACCGGCTTTGCCGTCAGTGCCGCCAACTTCCCGCGTTTGGCTGAGCCATTCCCCAAAGACCCTGCCACGGGTGCGGTGGTGAAGTTGATCGATGTGAGCCAAACCCCCGGCAATGATTCGGGTGGCGCAGGTGGCGTGAGCACCGCAGGAGACTATCTGCGCTTTTGCCAAGCGATGTTGGACGGCGGGCAACTTGATGGCG
>CANNNH010000380.1 GCA_947505915.1 Comamonadaceae bacterium | reverse complement strand
GTACCCGCATGGGCACTGCGCGAATTGGCCAAGCTTCGGCCGGTGTCGCCAGGTGCAGACGCTGTAGCTATCGCACAAGACCGTGCGGCAGAAAAAGCGCACTTCGTGAAATGCGGGGTGCCTTGTGCGCCTTATGCCGTGATTGAATCTGCTGTGCAATTAGAAGCCGCCTTGTCGAAAAATTTGCTGCCCGGCATTTTGAAAACTGCACGGATGGGCTATGACGGCAAAGGCCAAGTGCGTGTGAAAGATGCAGATGCTTTGCGCGCTGCATGGCAAGACTTGAAGCAAGTGCCATGTGTGCTTGAAAAAATGTTACCGCTGGCCTTAGAGTGCTCAGTCATTGTGGCGCGTGGCCGTGATGGGCAAATGGTGAATTTTCCGGTTCAGCGCAATTTGCACCGCGAAGGTATTTTGGCAGTCACTGAAGTTTATGAGGGCCATTTGCCCGAAGCGTTACAACAACAAGCCGTGGCGGCTGCACGCGCCATTGCAGAAGGCGTTAATTATGTGGGCGTGTTGTGCGTTGAGTTTTTTGTGTTGCAAGACGGCAGCATGGTGGTCAATGAAATGGCGCCGCGCCCTCACAACAGTGGTCACTACACGCTTGACGCATGCGACCAATCTCAATTCGATTTGCAAGTTCGGACTTTGGCGGGTTTGCCTTTAACGCAACCCAGACAACACAGCGCTGCCATCATGCTCAACTTGTTGGGTGACGTGTGGTTTGATTCGAAGGGCGCCATGCGCTTGCCTGATTGGGCTGCCGTGTTGGCATTGCCTGGCACCCATTTGCATTTGTATGGCAAAACTGAAGCCCGCAAAGCACGCAAAATGGGTCACCTTAATGTGACCGGCACAACAGTGGCAGAGGTACGCAAGGTGGCCTTGAAGGCGGTGGCCATTTTGGGCATTGAAGCTTTTTAAGTTTCACGCCAATAGCTTCGCACCACGATTCTCCTTCTATTGCACCGCTACTCGACGTATCAGCCCATGATCATTTCTGGAAGTAACCCCGCGCATGTGCAACAAGCAGTCGATGCTTTGTGCGCCGGCGAACTCTTGGGCCTGCCAACCGAAACAGTTTATGGATTAGCCGCAGATGCCAGCAACGAAAATGCGGTCGCCAAAATTTACCAAGCCAAAGGCAGGCCTTCCAATCACCCTTTGATTGTTCACGTGTCATCGGTGAACGAGGTGAAAAAATTTGCCAATGAAGTACCAGACTTTGGGCAAAAATTGATGGCGCAATTCTGGCCCGGTCCGCTCACACTCATCTTGCCTCGTCGCGAAGAGATGGCGGCAGCTGCAGCGGGCGGGCAAAATTCTGTAGGCTTGCGTTGTCCTTCTCATCCTATCGCTCTTGAAGTGTTAAAGGCTTGTGCGGCAAAAGCAGTCTGGGGTGTGACAGCGCCCAGTGCCAATTTGTTTGGCCGTGTGAGCCCCACCAGTGCTGCACATGTGCAGTTTGAATTTGGCGATGCACTGTTGATTTTAGATGGTGGTGAATGCGATGTGGGCATTGAGTCAACCATCGTCGATTGCACTCGTGGCGTGCCCGTGCTGTTGCGTCCCGGGCAAATCAGTCGCACTCAAATTGAAAAAGCATGCGGCTTGAAATTGGTGAATCCAGAAGCACTCCACTCAGAAGCTCCTCGAGCCTCTGGATCCTTGGAATCGCATTACGCGCCCAAAGCCAAAGTGCGATTGATGACTGCTGGTGAGTGGCAACAGACACTGCAAGCCTTGGGGCCACATGCACAAAACTTGGCTCTTTGGTCAGTTCAAAAACCTTCTTATGAACTGATGGGTTCTGGCTTGTTATGGCGCGCCATGCCTGAAGATGCAACGCAAGCCGCACACGACCTGTTCAGTGTCTTGCGTGATTTTGATTCCCGAGGCGTTCGAACCATTTGGATTGAAACGCCACCTCAAACCCCAGATTGGGAAGGCGTGCGCGATAGGTTAAATCGCGCAGCTGCCTGATTCGTTGTTCACTCGCAATAAAATGCATTGACAGCATTTGTAAGTTGACATACTATAAATGGTATGTCACGATGATCTCATGTGGGAAATCCAAGAACATCGTCGTGTCGAAAAGCAGCTCTCAAAACTCGTGCCCATAGAGATTTTGAAGCGTTATGAAACTTGGAAAAGCATTGCAACACTTTCAGGCCCTGCAGGTTTGAGGCGCATCAAGGGGTTCCGTGATGAAGCTCTCACAGGCAAGTGGTTTGGCTTTCGCTCCTCTCGTTTAAGTTTGAAGTGGCGAGTCATTTACCAAGTGATTGCCAAAGTTTTATGGATTCAGGTTGTTGAGGTTACGCCGCATGATTACGAAAAGAACTGACATGTCAGTATTTAAACCCGCTAGAAAAAGAGTTGAAGTTTCAGTTGGCGAAACACTTCGAATCTTGCGCGAACTTCAAGAGCTCAGTCAGGGACAACTGGCCGAGATGACTGGCATACCTCAGCCTACCATTTCAGCCCTAGAAAATGACCGCATTAATTTGGGCGTAGACCGTGCCAAAATTTTTGCTACGGCTCTTCAATGTCACCCGGCAGTTCTTGTGTTTCCAGGATGGGAAAGCCATTCCCAAAAGCTGGCGCCCAGTCAACGTCAAATTAAAAATGCTTTTAAAGAACAAGTTGTGAGTGCTTAAACAAAAATGACTTGGCCAAAAAAAACACCCCAAGGGGTGTTTTTTTCATTGGCTTCGTTCAGCTTAGTAGCGCATGCCCACGCCCAAGCTAATGCCGATGGGGTTGAGGGTGATGTCTAAGGTTTGACCGGTGGACAATGTGTTGCGAGTTTTTAAAGGTGTTCTGGTAAAGGCGCCATCCACAAACCAACGCTCATCAATTTTGTAAGAGGCGCCCACTTGCAGGGTTGCTGCCAATTTAGATTGAATGGACAGTGTGGTTGGAACAAGCGGTGTGCCGCCTGTGAGACCAGAAAGCACTGCAGTGGTGTGCTCGCCGTCAAACTTGGCATAGGTCACGCCCAAGCCCAAGTAAGGCCTAAACAGACCACTGGCTTCACCAAAGCGGTATTGCACCATGACGGTAGCAGGGATGGCCTTGGTATCGCCAATTT
>CANNNH010000379.1 GCA_947505915.1 Comamonadaceae bacterium | reverse complement strand
GGCGCCCACATGGTTGCCCAATGCAGCGCAGCGCGCCAACGGCCAGCCTTGTTCCAAGCCAAACAACAAAGCGCCGCGCCAAGTGTCGCCACACCCGGTGGGGTCGACCACCGCTTGGGCCTTGACCGGGGCGACCAAGGTTTTTTGACCCCCCTCCCACACCTCGCAACCGTGGGCACCCAAGGTGACCACCAGCCCACGGACGTGGCGCGAAATGTCCGCATGGCTCATGCCGGTGCGGTCGCTGAGCATCTTGCCTTCGTAGTCGTTGACGGTGACCCAATCGGCGTCTTGAATGAATCGGGTCAACTCTTCGCCGTTGAACATCGGCAAACCCTGACCTGGGTCAAACACAAAAGGGATGCCCGCCGCTTTGAACTGTTGCGCATGCTGCAGCATGGCGTCGCGCCCATCGGGGGAGATGATGCCCAAGCGCACCCCTTCGACCGCACCGACTTGGATTTGGTGGGCCAGACCCATCGCACCCGGGTGAAAGGCGGTGATTTGGTTGTTGTCGCGATCGGTCATGATCATCGCCTGCGCGGTATAGGTATCGGGCATGGTGCGCACCCAACGGGTGTCAATGCCCAGGCTTTGCAAGCGCTCAACGTAAGTGCCGCCGTCGTTGCCCAAAGCGGCCACCGGGTAGGCCTGGCCACCGAGTTGGTGCAAGCTATAGGCGATATTGCCCGCGCACCCACCAAAGTCACGCCGCAAAGCCGGCACCAAAAACGACACATTCAAAATGTGCAATTGGTCAGGCAAGATTTGCTCGGCAAAGCGCCCTTCAAAATCCATGATGGTGTCAAAAGCCAAGGATCCACAAATCAACGAAGCCATGTTTTCTCTTTCTTCAAGGGTAAAAAATCTCTGCCCGGTAGCCGCTCAAGCGGTCTTCCACATCGGAGTCCACGCGCCAGTGCACACTGGAGACCGCGTCGGCCCCAGGGTTCAAATGGCGGGGCAAACCCATCTCCTCTGGCGCCAGGGCACGGCGAATCACCACACGGTCGTCGCCGTCGGTGAGTGAGAGGTCCACCCACGGCGTGGCCACCGGATGGCTGGCGCGGTTGGACAACTGAATTTGCAAGCGGTGGTGGCCTTCGCCGTCAGGCTCAAAATGGGCGCGCTCAATCATCACCGAGCCCAGGCCCTGGGGCCAATCCATTTGGCAGTGCCACTGGGCGCACTGGGATTGGAACCACTCGTGCGCTGCGGGCCAAGGGGCCAGCAGCGAGCTTTTGGCCCACCAGGCCCATTGGCTGAGCAGTACCAAACCCAGCACCAAGTTCAACACATGCCACACCCTTCGCGGTCGCGTCGGCGCCCGGTGCAACACATCTTGCGTCAAGTCCAGTTCAGTCAAATCGTCCAGGTCCGGCGCTGCATCGGTTGCCTGCGCAGATGTATGGAGCGCTGGGCCCAAGGCGGGTTGTGCCAGCGGGGTTGATGTGGGGGGGTGTGGCGCAGATGGGTCGGCAGACAAATCCTCAGCACTGTCACCCAAGGTCAACCAATGGGAGCGGGCATCAAAAACTTGTTCGCATCGACCGCACCTGACCCAACCGTGCGCCAGCTTGAGTTGGTCTTGCACCACCTTGAAAGCGGTTAGGCATTGGGGGCACTGCACAGCCAAGGTCATGATGGCCGCATTGTAGGTGGCGCTGTGTGCAGCCACGAGGTGTTGCAACAGATGGGGCTCAGCACCCACTCAATCGAAGCGAGCGGTCATCAAGGCCCAACCATCTTCGCTGTCATGCACCCCCAAGTCACACCAAGGCGCATAGGCTTGTTGCAACAACTCCACCTGGCGCTCCAAGATACCAGCCAACACCAAGTGCCCACCGCCTCGCACCAAACCACACAACAAAGGGGCCAGCACTTGCAAGGGAGAAGCCAAGATGTTGGCCAAAACACATTGGTATGGGCCTTGCACCTGGTCTGGCAAGCCTGCTTGCAACACCACCCCATTGGCTTGGGCATTGAGGACGGTGGCCTGGACCGCGTCGGGGTCGATGTCTACCGCGTCGACACGGGCCGCACCAAACAGGGCCGCGCCCATGGCCAAAATGCCCGAGCCACAGCCGTAATCCAACACCGACGCACCCCGCACATCGTGGCTGGCCAACCAACGCAAACACATGCGCGTGGTCGGGTGGGTACCGGTGCCAAAGGCCAAGCCGGGGTCCAAGCGCAATACCCGCTGCGCCTGGGCGGGGGGTTCATGCCAGGTCGGCACTATCCAAAATTCTGGGGTGATCTCCACTGGCGCAAACTGCGACTGCGTCAAACGCACCCAGTCTTGTTCGGCCACCGCTTCGATGTCGAGCACCTGGCAGGCTTCAAATGGGGTTTGCAAACGCAACAAGTCGGCAGCCGCTTGGGCTTGGGCGAGGTCGGCGAACAAGGCTGTCACCTGAGAGCGGTCCCAGCCCGGTTGGGGCGGGGGCATGCCCGGCTCGCCAAACAACGGAGATTCGCTGTCGCTGTGGGCATCGGCGTCTTGCACCGAAACACTCAGCGCGTCCAAGGCTTCCAAAGCCTCACTCAACCACTCCACGCGGTCTTGCGGCGCGAGCAAGCGCAGTTCATGCATCAGCGTTTGCGCGCAGCGATCCACGCTTCCAAGTAGTGAATGTTGGTGCCACCGGACATGAACTTGGCATCCACCATCAACTCGCGGTGCAGGGGAATGTTGGTGGAGAGGCCCTCAACCAAGGTCTCCGACAGTGCAGTGCGCATGCGTGCGATCGCCTGATCGCGGGTGTCGCCATACACAATGATTTTGCCCACCATGGAGTCGTAGTTCGGTGGCACAAAATAATTGGTGTACACATGCGAGTCCACCCGCACGCCAGGGCCCCCCGGTGCGTGCCACATGGTGATGCGACCCGGTGAGGGCACAAAATTAAATGGGTCTTCGGCATTGATGCGGCACTCAATGGCATGGCCTTTGACCGTGATCTGGCGCTGGGTAAACGGCAACCTTTCCCCAGCAGCCACCATGATTTGGGTTTTCACAATGTCCACCCCGGTGATCAACTCAGTGACGGGGTGCTCCACCTGCACCCGGGTGTTCATCTCGATGAAATAGAACTCGCCGTT
>CANNNH010000378.1 GCA_947505915.1 Comamonadaceae bacterium | reverse complement strand
CTTTACCGTCGGCGGGCACGCCTGCTGAGGTGAGATACCAGTAAAAACCTGTTACGCCCAAGAGGCCGAGTCCGACCACCAGCATGCCGGTGATGGCGCCGCCACGAAAAGCAACATCCAGCGCTGGGCCAATGCCTTTGGTAGCTGCTTGGGCAGTACGCACATTGGCCTTGACAGACACGTTCATGCCGATGAAACCGCAAGCACCAGAGAGAACAGCACCAAGCACAAAACCGACGGCGCTTAAAGGGTCTAAGAACCAAGCAATGAGTAAGGCCAAAACCACGCCCACCATGGCAATGGTTTTGTATTGCCTAGCCAAATAGGCAGATGCGCCGGTTTGAATGGCTGCAGCAATTTCTTGCATACGGGCATTGCCTGCGTCTTGGGAAAGAATCCAGCTGCGGGCCCAGAATCCGTAAATCACGGCGATGAGGCCACAGAATAGCGCAAAGTACAGCGCTGAAATGCCAGTCATAAAAGCTCCTTTATTGTTTCGCGATGAGGTGGAGTCACGCAACAGGGTTGTTTGACACCACCTTTGCGTTGCTTCCTCACATGCTCTCGAAGGAGGGTGATTGGCCAACGGCGTTACTGTAAGGGATGCGATTGTGTGCTTTGCTTCAAACACTGCTTTGGTTTAAGTAAAATCAGGGTAATTACTGACAAAATAGTGAAGTTTTCCTTTTTCATTTTTAATTTAAGAGATTTTTTCATGTCCCTCGATAACGTCACCGCCGGAAAAAACGCCCCCCACGAGTTCAATGTGATTATCGAAATTCCGATGAACGCCGACCCCATTAAGTACGAAGTCGACAAAGAAACTGGCGCGATTTTTGTGGACCGCTTCATGAGCACGTCCATGCACTACCCGACCAACTATGGCTATGTCCCCAAGACCATCAGTGGCGACGGTGACCCTGTGGATGTGTTGGTCATTACCCCTGTGCCCTTGATTCCAGGCGTTGTCGTGCCTTGCCGCCCCATTGGTATATTGAAAATGGAAGACGAAGCCGGCATGGACGGTAAGGTACTGGCCGTGCCCACCGACAAAATTTTGTCTATCTACACCCAGTGGCAAAAGCCCGAAGACTTGAACCCCATGCGCTTGAAAACCATTGCCCACTTCTTTGAACATTACAAAGACCTAGAACAAGGCAAATGGGTGAAGATTTTGGGCTGGGAAGGGCCGGATGCTGCACGTCAAGAAGTGCAAGACGGCTTAAACAATTACAAAAAAGCCAAGGGCTGAAGCTTTAAGGGCTGCGTTTGAACGGATTGCGCTCATCAAGGTGAGCCAAATAGTTGTCAACCCCTGCACCTTCTTTCTCTAAAAATTGCTCCACTGCGTTGGCAAATCGGGGGTCTGCCAGCCAGTGCGCACTGTTCGTGCTGACCGGCATCAAGGCGCGTGCCATTTTGTGCTCGCCTTGAGCGCCCCCTTCAAATCGCTGGACTCCATTCGCCATGCACCATTGCAGGGGTTGGTAATAGCAAGCCTCAAAGTGCAAACAATCCACACGCTCCAAAGCGCCCCAATAACGGCCATAGGCCACCGCTTGGGTGCTGCCCAGTCCATGCACCCCAATCAAACTGCTGGCGATGGGGCGGCCCTCGCGCTCCGCTATGAACATCAACCAGTTCTCCGACATATCCGCTTTCATGCAACGGAAAAAGTCGGGCGTCAAATAGGGCGAGTTGCCATGCTCTAGGTAAGTTCGTTCATAGCATTGGTAAAAAAAGCGCCAGTCTTCTGCGCTGATATCGGCACCCAAAGACCAGCGAAAGCCTACGCCTGCATCCGTCACTCGGCGTCGCTCTTGTCGGATTTTTTTGCGCTTTTCTTGGGTGAGACTTGCTAAAAAAGCATCGAAATCTGGCCATGCTTGGTTTTGCCAGTGAAATTGCACTGTCTGTCTTTGCAGTAATCCCAGCGTTTGGGCCGCTGCCATGTCTTCTTCGCTGCCGAACAGCATGTGCAATGAAGACAGCTTTTCTTGCTGACACCAACCAATCACAGCTTGCAGCAAAAGCGCACGGCTCGCGGCGTCTTTTGCCAGTAAACGTGAGCCTGGCACCGGCGTAAAAGGCACGGCAATCAGTGCCTTGGGGTAGTAGTTCAGGCCGTGTTGGTGGTAGGCGTTGGCCCAAGCCCAGTCAAAAACATACTCCCCATAGGAATGGTCTTTCAAATAAAGGGGGCAAGCCCCCACCAATTCATCGCCGCGCCACAAGCTGATGAACTGCATTTTCCATCCAGTTGCGGCAATGGCGCTGGCGCTTTCTTGCAAGGCCAGCAAATAGGCGTATCGCATAAAAGGGGTAGGACTGTGTTGCTGGAAAAGCAAACCATCCCAGTCTTTGGCGGCAATCTCTTGAAGATGCGGGTGCACCCGGATGCCATAATCGTTCAGCTCTTTTTGCATATGACCTATGACGCTTGAACTCAGTGTAGCCCAGCTCAATTTCACCGTGGGTGACATGGCGGGTAATGCCCAAAAAATCATGGGTGCGGCACGCCGCGCCTATGCCAAAGGGGTGAGGTTGTTGATCACGCCGGAATTGTCTATTTGTGGCTATGCCGCCGAAGACTTGTTTTTACGTGCCTCTTTCATCACGGCTTGCGAGCAAGCCGTCGACACTGTCCGACAGTCGCTGGCCGATTTAAAAGGTATGCACGTGGTGGTGGGCCACCCCAGTGGCTACGATGAGCGCACCCGCTCGGTGGCAGTTAGTTTGCGCTTCAACATGGCTTCCGTGCTTTGCGAAGGCAAGGTGGTTGCAAGCTATGCCAAACGCGAGTTACCCAATTACCAAGTATTCGATGAGCGTCGCTATTTCAAACCAGGCACACAGCCTTGTGTATTTGAGGTGCAAGGTGTGAAAGTGGGCTTGCTCATTTGTGAAGATGCATGGTTCGAGCAACCTGCAGCAGATGTCAAAGCCGCCGGAGCGCAGGTGTTAGCCGTCATCAATGCATCTCCTTTTCACATGGGAAAAGCGCAAGAACGCGAACACAAAATGCGCGAGCGCTGCCTGGCCACCGGTTTGCCAATGGTCTATGCGCATTTGGTCGGCGGGCAAGATGAAGTCGTGTTTGAAGGGCGGTCATT
>CANNNH010000377.1 GCA_947505915.1 Comamonadaceae bacterium | reverse complement strand
TGGCTGATACCAAAAGAAAGAAAAACTTTTTCGGCGCTGGAGAAACCTGCACCTAACTGCAGCGAGCCTGTTGGTTTTTCAGTGACTTTCAAATTGATATCTACCTGATCGGGAGAGCCAGGAACCTCCTGGGTATCAATAGTGACTTCAGTGAAATAGCCCAAACGGTCTACCCGGTCACGCGAGGTACGAATACGCTCACCGTCATACCAAGAAGACTCCATCTGCCTGAACTCGCGACGGATGATGTCATCTTTGGTACGGTCGTTTCCAGAAATATTGATCCTGCGCACATAAGCCCTGCGAGAGGGGTCTGCTTGCAATACCACTTGCACTTGGTTGGTGGCTCTGTCAATCTCAGTACGAGGCTCAATACGAGCAAAAGCAAATCCAAAGTTGCCAAAATAGTCAGCGAACGCCTTTGTGGTTTGAACCACATCAGAGTTGTTGTAAGGTTGTCCAGGTTGTATGGAAATAATAGATTTAAATTCGTTGTCACGCTCTAAATAATAGCCCTCAAGCATGATGCGAGAAACAATAAAACTGTTTCCTTCGGTGATATTGATGGTGATACTGATGTCTTGCTTGTTGGCAGAAATAGCGACTTGAGTGGAGTCGACACGAAATTCAAGGTGACCTCTAGAGAGGTAGTAAGACTTGATACTTTCCAAGTCGGCATTAAGTTTAGCTTGGGAATAACGATCCGCTTTGGTATACCAAGACATGTAGTTGGGCTCTGACAAGTCCATCTGGTCTTTCAGTGTTGACTCATCAAAAACCTTGGCACCAACAATCCTCAACGACTTGATGCGAGCAACGTCGCCTTCCACCACTGTGAAATTGAGGTTGACCCGGTTGCGATCGGAGGGTGTCACCGTTGTCACAACCTCAGCCCCATACAAGCTCTTGTTGATGTATTGGCGCTTGAGTTCTTGTTCGGCTCTGTCTGTGAGTGCCTTATCGTAGGGCCGACCCTCAGATAAGCCTATGTCCTTGAGCGCTTTACGCAATGTGTCTTTGTCAAACTCTTTGATGCCCACAAAATCGACAGCGCCAATGATGGGGCGCTCCTCAACAATCACGACCACCACAGCTGCAATGACTTCAATACGAACATCTTTGAACAAGCCTAACGCAAACAAATTACGAATAGCCAAAGTGCCTTTCTCGTCACTGTAATTCTCACCAACTCGGAAAGGAATAGTAGCCAAAACTGTGCCGGGCTCGGTCCGTTGCAAACCTTCAATGCGGATGTCTTGAATCTGGAAAGCTTCAAGCGCATGAGCTGTTGGTAAAAAGCAGATGCACAAAAGCAAGACGCGTAAAAAAGTGTAAGCCGCTGAAAGAGGATTTGAATTCATAGATGAAGAAAATTGTGAGAGGTAATTCATGGTCATCAAGTCAACCAGCGTAAAACATCATTAAACAAAGCCGTGAACATCATGAGTGCCACCACCGAAAGACCTAAGACTTGCAATCGCTCAAGCCACAGTTGGGAAGGGGGGCTTCCCATGACAAACTCCCAAAGATAATACATCAGGTGCCCACCGTCCAACATAGGGACTGGAAGCAGGTTTAAAAGGCCAATACTCAAACTGATCAAGGCTAAAAATTGGATAAAGGGGCGCCATCCCTGATCAGCTGTTTTACCTGCATATTCGGCCATGGTGAGAGGTCCGCTCAATTGCTGCCATCCACTGGCAGTAGAGATCAGTTTTCCAACAGCCACTATGGTCATTTTCGATTGAGCCCACAGCGTATCGAATGCCATACCCAGACCCGAAAACAAACCATGCTGCACCCAAACCATGTGGGGATCGCCCCCGATCACAGCATCAATTTTTGCAAATTTTTTGCCTTCTGCTTCTCTAAACTCTGGGCGGATCTTTAACGATCGAATATTCCCATTGTCCGACTGAACTTCCCAAAGCTGGGTGCCGGTAGAAACTCTGATGAGTTGAATCAACTGTTGCGCATCATCAACAACCATGCCATCCACCTTCAAGACCAAGTCCCCTGCCAGCAAACCCGCCTTGGCAGCAGGCCCGGTTTGCATAACCTTGATTACTTCAGGTTTGGTGAAGGCTCCAGTAATACCCATCTGAGACATGGCCGATCGCTTACCATCATCTGACCATCCGGCAATGGAAATATCCACAACCCGATGCGCTTGAGACTGTGACGACAAAACTTCCAACTGAAAATCCTGTTGCTCATTGGAAGCCTCAGTGACCAGTCCTCTTAAATGGTCGATGCTTTGCACGATTTCCCATTCTTGGGGATTCACAGAGAACTTTTGCACCAAGTCCCCACTGCGAAGTCCAGCAGTCTCTGCGACAGAAGCCTTTATCGGCGTGCCAATGATGGCTGCAGCCTGCTGACTTCCTACCCAATGAATAAAGGCGTATAAAAAAAGCGTTAGTAATAAATTAGCCAGAGGTCCGGCTACGACAATGCAGGCTCGTGCAAACAATGTCTGTCGGTTGAAAGCAGATGGAGTTTCACCAAGCGCCACCTCTTGGTCACGCTCGTCAAGCATTTTGATGAAACCACCCAAAGGCACGGCGCAAATGGTGAACTCTGTGGGAAGCCCCAAGCCAGGTTGAACGCGCTGCCACTTAAAAATGGGCCTACCAAAGCCAATAGAAAACCGCAAAACCCTCACCTTAAACCATAAAGCTGCACGGTAATGCCCATATTCATGAACAAAAATAACGGTTGTCAGTGCAACCAAAAAAGCCAGCAAGGTCATGCCCATATAGCTTCTTTAATTCAACTTAAGCGCAATTTGTTGCGCAACAGAACGGGATCGCTGGTCCAGTTCAAGCAAATCTTCCAGATCCCCAGGAGCAGGTGGAATAAGCGATTCCATTGTGGCTAAATTCAAATGATGGATTTGATCGAAGCGGATTCGCTTGTCTAAAAATGCAGCCACCGCCACTTCATTGGCAGCATTAAGTACAGTCGTACTTCCAGAAGTTGCCTCCAAGGCCTGCCAAGCCAACTTCAAACCTGGGAAGCGTTCATGGTGCCCATGGTCATCAAATGACTCAAAGGTCATGACGGGCAAGTTACGAAAATTCAAATTGTCTGCCCCTGAAGCCATTCGCTGC
>CANNNH010000376.1 GCA_947505915.1 Comamonadaceae bacterium | reverse complement strand
GCGTTTGTCATGTACCTGGTGTTGTTTGATGCCCTCAATTACGCCATTCACCGCGCGCAACACCAATGGGGCTGGTGGTGGGCTTTGCATGCAGTGCACCATTCCCAGCGCCACATGACCCAGTGGACCGATCAGCGCAACCACTTATTGGACGACCTGCTGGTGGCCGTGGTTTGGGTTGTCGTGGCCCAGGCCGTGGGCATGCCCCCTGGGCAATTTGTGGCGGTGGTGGCGCTGACCCAGTTGTTGGAAAACTTTCAACATGCCAACCTGCGCTTGTCCTTTGGGGCGTGGGGAGAGCGGTGTTTGATCAGCCCGCGCTTTCACCGCTGGCACCACAGCGTGGGCTGGGGCCATGAAGGCCCGCGCGCGGCAGATGATTCCGTGGGGCCCATGCCTTTGGGTGGTCACAACTTTGGCGTGTTGTTCCCCTGGTGGGACGATCTGCTGGGAACCGCTTTGCGCGGCACCCATGACGCGGCCACCGGCAGCCGCGATCAAATTGAACAGGGGCGCGATTACGGCCAAGGGGTTTGGGCGCAACAGGTGTTGGGCCTGCAACGGATGTGGCAAGCCTTGCGCCAGCACCATTGAGCCATTTCCACCCAAGTAGAGACTCGCAGATGGCGTAGGATGCGCGCCATGACTTCTGCTGCCCCCCCATCTCCCCATGCCCTGAACACCTTAAAAGGCTTTGGCCTGATCATTGTGGGCGACGAAATTTTGTCGGGAAAGCGCGCCGACAAACACCTGACCAAAGTGATTGAATTGTTGTCTGCCCGAGGCCTTGCGCTGGAGATGGCCGAGTATGTGGGCGACGACCCGCTGCGCATCACCGACAGCCTGCGCCGCGCTTTTGACAGCGGCATGGTGGTGTTTTCTTGCGGCGGCATTGGCGCCACCCCTGATGACCATACCCGCCAATGTGCCGGTCAGGCCTTGGGCCTGCCCTTGGCCTTGCAGCCCCAGGCCAAGGGTTTCATATTGGAGCGCATCCGCGACCAAGCCGCCGAGCAAGGCGTGCCTTATGAACCCGATCGCCCCGAACACCTGCACCGCTTGAACATGGCCATGTTTCCGCAAGGCGCAGAGGTCATTCCCAACCCGTACAACAAGATCGCCGGTTTCACCTGCCACGGCCCACGCAGCCCCGTGCACTTTGTGCCAGGGTTCCCAGTGATGGCCTGGCCGATGATTGAATGGGTGTTGGACACCCACTATGCGCCGTGGTTTCATGTCGCCGAAAAAATAGAGAAATCCATCGTCATCTATGGCGGCATGGAGGCCACCCTCACGCCGCTGATGCAGTCGATTGAAGCCCGGTTCGAGGGCGCCAAGGTGTTCAGTCTGCCCAGCGTCGACCACCCGGTCCACGGGCGGCATGTGGAGCTGGGTGTCAAGGGCTTGGTGGACGTGGTCGAGCAAGCCTATCCCGCCATGCTGGACGGCTTAAAGGCCTTTGATTTTCAGTTTGGCCCCGAAATGGTGCGAAAATAGAGATTGCACCAATTTAGTTCCGAGGTAATTGCACCAATAGTGTGCGTGAAAAAGCTTTTCGATGGTGATGTTTGCCAAATCCCCGCTGGGGTGTCTTTAATTTAAAAAACTCAAGGCAAAATTCACTTTTATGCTTCTCGCCAAACCGTGTCGTGATGGCACAGTTTCTGCATAAGGCTTTGTAACTATTTTTCAACCACCAACCTACTGGAGAAATTGATGGCCAAGACCGTCGCTGATGTGCTCAAAATGGTGAAAGAACACGATATCAAGTTCGTGGATTTTCGCTTTACCGATACCCGTGGCAAAGAACAGCATGTGAGCGTGCCCATTTCCCACTTTGACGAAGGCAAGTTCATCGACGGACATGCGTTTGACGGCTCCTCCATCGCCGGTTGGAAAGGCATTGAAGCCTCGGACATGTTGCTCATGCCCGATCCCAACACCGCCAACATCGACCCCTTCTTCGAAGAAACCACCCTGATTTTGTCGTGCGACGTGCTCGAGCCGGGTGACGGCAAAGCCTATGACCGCGACCCCCGCTCGATCGCCAAGCGTGCAGAAGCCTACTTGAAGGCCTCTGGTTTGGGCGACACCGCCTACTTCGGGCCTGAGCCTGAATTCTTCATCTTTGATGATGTGCGCTGGGGTGCCGACATGTCGGGCTCTTTCGTTCATGTTGACGAGTACGAAGCCCCTTGGAACAGCGGCAAAAAAATGGATGGCGGCAACCGCGGCCACCGCCCCACCGTGAAGGGTGGCTACTTCCCCGTGCCACCGGTGGACAGCACACAAGACCTGCGCGCTGAAATCTCCTTGGTGCTTGAGTCCTTGGGCATCCCCGTTGAAGTGTTCCATCACGAAGTGGCTGGCGCCGGGCAAAACGAAATCGGTACCAAGTTCAGCACCTTGGTCGAGCGCGCTGACTGGACCCAAACCCTCAAATACGTGGTGTGGAACGTGGCCAATTCCTACGGCAAAACCGCCACCTTCATGCCCAAACCCCTGGTGGGCGACAACGGCTCGGGCATGCATGTGCACCAGTCGGTGTGGAAAGACGGCAAAAACCTGTTCGCTGGCAAGGGCTACGCGGGTCTGTCTGACTTTGCGCTGTACTACATCGGCGGCATCATCAAGCACGCCCGTGCTTTGAACGCCATCACCAACCCCACCACCAACAGCTACAAGCGTTTGGTGCCCGGCTTTGAAGCCCCAGTGAAGTTGGCTTACTCCAGCCGCAACCGTTCTGCGTCGATCCGCATCCCCCACGTGGCGTCTGACAAAGGCCGTCGCATTGAGGCGCGTTTCCCGGACCCCATGGCCAACCCCTACCTGTGTTTCAGCGCTTTGCTGATGGCCGGTTTGGATGGTGTGGAAAACAAAATCCACCCCGGTGAGGCCGCCACCAAAGACCTGTACCACCTGCCCCCCGAAGAGGACGCATTGGTCCCCACCGTGTGCCACAGCCTGGACCAGGCTTTGGAATACTTGGACAAAGACCGCGCTTTCTTGACCAAAGGCGGCGTGTTCACCGACAGCATGTTGGACGCTTACATTGAACTCAAGATGCAAGAAGTCACGCGTTTCCGCATGACCACGCACCCCATCGAGTTCGATATG
>CANNNH010000375.1 GCA_947505915.1 Comamonadaceae bacterium | reverse complement strand
GAAGATCTGATTATTTTGAATGCACTTTTCAGACCCGGGCCCATGGCACTTATTCCCAGTTTTGTGGCGCGTAAACATGGCCGTGAGCCCGTGGTTTACCCACATCCTTTGGTTGCTGACGTGCTAGCGGAAACCTATGGAATCATGGTTTACCAAGAGCAGGTGATGCAAACAGCCCAAATACTGGGTGGCTATAGCTTGGGCGGCGCTGATTTGTTGCGCAGAGCAATGGGAAAGAAAAAAGCAGACGAAATGGCCCTGCATCGCTCCATATTTCGTCAAGGGGCAGAGAAGCAGAACATATCTACAGATCAAGCTGACGCCATATTCGATTTAATGGAGGAATTTGCAGGCTACGGTTTCAATAAATCACATGCAGCCGCCTATTCTTTGTTGGCATATCAAACAGCATGGATCAAGGTCCACCACGCCGCTGAGTTTTTTTGCGCCAATATGACGGTAGAGATGGGGGATACAGATAAGCTCAAAATTCTTTTTGATGATGCAGTTTCATTTGGCATAAGTTTTGAAAGCCCTAACGTGAATACTGGAGAATTTGTATTCATTCCCCTTTCAATCAAATCGATTCGTTACGGATTGGGGGCGATCAAAGGCACAGGTCAATTGGCTATTTCAGAAATTGTTCAAGTTCGCAGTGAAGGTGGGAGCTTCACCAGCCTATTTAATTTTTGCGCTCGAGTTGACAGATCTAAAGTTAATAAGCGAACGGTAGAGGCGCTCATTAAGTCTGGTGCCTTTGACTGTATTTCTTCGGACAGATCTTCTGTTTTGTCTTCGGTAGATTTGGCTTGGGAATATGCGCAATCGCAAGAAAATAATCTGCACCAAGTAGGGCTTTTTGATGCTGGGCATGGAGCGCATTCAGAGGAGCCCCAATTGAAGTTGTCCAACCCTTGGACAATTCGAGAGCGTTTGACCCATGAGAAGTCTGCCTTGGGTTTTCACCTGTCGGGCCACTTGTTTGAAGAATATGCCACGGAGGTCAGAAAGTTCATCAAGCGATCTTTGAGTGAACTGACTGAAACCAAGGACCCGCAGTGGGTTGTTGGTATGGTCAAAAACTATCGATTCATCAATACAACGCGAGGAAAGTTGTACATTTTTGAGATGGACGACATGAGCGAGGTCTTTGAACTTAGCGCTGATGAAAATATTTTCAATGCCAATAAGCACAATATTTTGGAAGATCAACTTTTGGTTGCGCAGGTCAAAGTTCAAGCAGACAGAAGGGATCCATCCCAACTGCGTTTGAGCCTGATCCAGTCCCTCTCCCTGACCGAAGCGAGATGTCGATTCGGCAAATACCTTCAGTGCAATCTACAAGAAAACATCCAAGAACTAGAAGGAATTATTCAAATAGAGCCTATCCAAACTCAGGAAACCAATTCGAGCTTTCAATCTGTGAGTACTGTCAAAGGTCTTGGTATTCGTGTCGTTTTTCAATTGAAACACTGCGAAGCTGAAATTGCTTTAGGGGATAAGATTGTGTTTGTACCCTCTGAGGAGAGAGTCCAGAAACTGGTTAATGGTCCGCTTCAAGGCAAAGCATTTATTGCGTACGACTGAAGTTATGTTTTTTAGCATCCCCAACATCATGACTTGGACGCGTATTGCGGCCATTCCTTTCATCGTTTTTATTTTCGATGTCCCCTTGGACATGGAAACTAAGAATGCAATTGCAACCGTGCTCTTTATTCTTTTTGCGCTCACAGACTGGCTGGACGGCTATTTGGCGAGAAAATTAAATCAGACATCAGCTTTCGGTGCATTTTTAGACCCGGTTGCTGATAAATTTTTGGTATGTGCCAGCTTGCTTGTTCTGGTCGATTTGGGGCGGGTTGATGTCATCGTTGCATTGCTCATCATCGGTCGGGAAATCGCTATTTCTTCACTGCGCGAGTGGATGGCGCTGATCGGAGCGGCCAAAAGTGTTGCCGTCAATTTGTTGGGAAAGTTAAAGACAACACTCCAGATGGTTGCCATTCCTTTTTTATTGTTTGATGGAAATTTATGGGGTTGGCTCGATACCAGATTTTATGGAACTGTACTGATTTGGCTTGCTGCCTTTTTGACCATTTGGTCAATGTTTTACTATTTAAAAAAAGCTGTACCGCATATTCGTGCTGCTATGAAGTAATTTATAGGGGTTGATGCTTGTCAAAAAAACGTATTGCAATCATTGCGGGCGATGGAATTGGGCAAGAGGTCATGCCTGAAGGTTTGCGAGTCTTGGAAACAGTGGCTTCGCGTTTTGATATCCCATTAGCGTTTGATGTGTTTGATTTTGCATGCTGGCCTTACTATGAAAAGCATGGAAAGATGATGCCCGACAACTGGCGTGAATTGTTGATAGGCCATGATGCCATTTTCTTTGGTGCAGTTGGTTGGCCTGAAAAAATTCCTGACCATGTTTCTTTATGGAACTCTCTCTTAATGTTCAGACGAGAGTTTGATCAGTACATCAATCTTCGACCTGCCAAGCTTATGCCAGGTGTGATTGCTCCCGTGGTTCGCCCTGACGGTTCGCCAAGATTACCAGGTGAGATTGATATGTACATTGTTCGTGAGAACACTGAAGGCGAGTATTCAAGTATTGGCGGCCGAATGTTCGAAGGAACCCCTAGAGAAATTGTCATGCAAGAAACTGTGATGACCAGAGTTGGGGTTGACCGCGTCTTGAAATTTGCTTTTGACTTAGCCCAGTCAAGACCCAAAAAACACCTGACAAGCGCCACAAAATCCAATGGTATTGCCATCACCATGCCCTATTGGGATGAGCGCGTTGTTGCGATGTCAAAAAATTTCCCTGATGTCCGTTTGGATAAATTCCATATTGATATTTTGACTGCCCATTTTGTTCAGCGTCCCGATTTCTTTGACGTCGTTGTTGCCAGTAATTTATTTGGTGATATCTTGAGTGATCTTGGCCCAGCTTGTACTGGCACCATAGCTATTGCCCCAAGCGGCAACATTAACCCAACTAAGACATTTCCTTCGTTATTTGAGCCGGTACATGGCTCAGCACCTGACATTGCCGGAAAAGGAATCGCTAACCCTATTGGCCAAATTTGGAGTGCAGCAATGATGCTGGAATTCTTAGGCT
>CANNNH010000374.1 GCA_947505915.1 Comamonadaceae bacterium | reverse complement strand
TCTGAACAATCATCAAGGCAAAATCGTCAGAATTTACAAAGACGGCCGCGTGCCCGATAACAATCCATTTGTAAAGCGTTTGGGTGCACTACCGGAAATATGGTCTTATGGGCACCGAAACGTACAGGGTGCTGTCTTGTCCCCCGATGGCAGCTTATGGACTCATGAACACGGTCCGCAAGGAGGTGATGAGATCAACCCAGTTTTACCTGGACGTAACTACGGCTGGCCTGTGATCACTTATGGAGAAAACTACGGTGGAGGAAAAATCGGTCAAGGTCTGACTTCTCAAAAAGGTATGGAACAGCCTTTGCATTACTGGCTTCCATCTATCGCGCCTTCGGGCATGGTCTTTTTGAGCAGCGAACGCTACGGCCGAGCCTGGGTGGGTAACCTCTTTGTTGGTTCGCTCAAATTTGCTTACCTCAATCGGGTAGAGCTCAGCCAACCGTTTGGCGGTAAAGTCATCAGCGAGCACAAGCTGCTTGAAGATCTCGGTCAGCGAATTCGCGATGTTCGACAGGGCCCCGATGGTTGGTTATATGTGCTCACCGATAATGCGCGTGGACAGTTGATACGCTTGGTGCTGAAATAAAGAATCAGCTTAATCAGCTTGGCTGCTTCTTGTTGTGGTGTCTGCATTTTTGATCTGAAATTAAAGGTTTGAGAAATGACTTCTTCTTTTACCCATTCAATACAAGCCCTTGACCAACAGCTCATTCAATTGGTGTATCGAAGCCGTTCTCTTATAGAGGGTGCTGAATACGACAAACTAATGGCCACATGCCTGCGTAACAATCCAACCCGCGGCATTACGGGGGTTTTAATCTCTCATTCAGGCTGGTTCCTCCAAGTGCTTGAAGGCTCAGCAGCCAATGTCAATTCACTCTTTAAAGTCATTGAAAGTGATCCCCGACATTCTGACTTCCTTCTTTTAAGGTTCAATGCTGTTGAGGCCCGGGACTTCAGTGATTGGTCCATGGCTTCGATAGAGGTTGACGAGCAGCGTTTTATCAACATAGCAAATCAAGCGCTGCATGCTGAAGATGTGGCTATGTCAGCAGTCAGGGATTTCCTGTGTTACGGTAAATGGATAGATTGAATTTCAGTACCCTCAGGAGACACCGTGATAGCTTCAGACATCGAAATCGCCCAGGCCGCCACCTTGAAGCCCATCATCCAGATGGCGCAGGACCGGCTCGGTATCCCGCCCGAAGCGCTGGAGCCCTACGGTCACTACAAGGCCAAGATCGACCTGCAGTGGATCAACAACAACCAGACCCCCAACGGCAAGCTGGTGCTGGTGACGGCCATCAGCCCGACGCCAGCGGGCGAAGGCAAAACCACCACCACGGTGGGTCTGGGCGATGCGCTCAACCGCATTGGCAAGCGCACTGTGATTGCGTTGCGCGAGCCCTCGCTTGGCCCGGTGTTTGGTTTGAAAGGCGGCGCGGCTGGGGGCGGTTATGCCCAGGTGGTGCCCATGGAGGACATCAACCTGCACTTTACGGGTGACTTCAATGCGATAGCGCTGGCCCACAACCTGCTGGCTGCACTGATGGACAACCATATTCACCACGGCAATACGCTGGGTTTTGATGCCCGGCGCATTGTTTGGCGACGGGTGATGGACATGAACGACCGCGCCCTGCGCTCCACCGTGGTGTCGCTCGGTGGCCCGGGCAACGGTTTTCCGCGCGAGGACGGTTTTGACATTGTGGTGGCCTCCGAAGTGATGGCGATCTTCTGCCTGGCCACCTCACGCCGCGACCTCAAGTATCGCCTGGGCAATATCATTGTTGGCTACACCCGTGAGCAAACAGCCATTCGCGCCAGCGACCTGAATGCCCAAGGCGCCATGGCGGCTTTGCTGAAAGACGCGATCAAGCCCAATCTGGTGCAAACCTTGGAGAACAACCCAGCCATCATCCATGGCGGCCCGTTTGCCAACATCGCCCATGGTTGCAACACCGTCACCGCCACCCAGGCTGCGCTCAAGCTGGGCGAGTACGTGGTGACCGAGGCCGGCTTTGGCGCCGATCTGGGCGCCGAGAAGTTCATCGACATCAAGTGCCGCAAGTCGGGCCTGCGGCCTGACGTGGCGGTGGTGGTGGCGACGCTGCGTGCCCTCAAGCACCATGGTGGCGTGGATGCCAAAGACCTCAATACCCCCAACCTGGCGGCGCTGGAAAAAGGCATGGCCAATCTGGAGCGGCATGTGGACAACATCCGCAACCGCTATGGCCTGCCCTGCGTGGTGTCGATCAACCATTTCACCTCGGACACCGAGCCAGAACTCGACCTGTTGCGCCAAAAGATGGACCAGCAGGGCGTGCCAGTGGTGGTGGCGCGGCACTGGTCGCAAGGTTCTGCTGGTGCCGAAGACCTGGCCCGCATGGTGGTCAAACTGGCCGAGTCTGGCACTGCCAAGATGCGCTATGTTTATGAGGATGCCGACACGCTGTGGGACAAAATGAAAGCCATTGCGACCCAGGTCTACGGCGCAGCCGACATATCTGCCGACGCTGCTGTGCGGGCCAAAATCGACAAGCTCCAGCAGGACGGCTACGGCCACTACCCGGTGTGCGTGGCCAAGACCCAGTACTCGTTCTCCACCGACCCCAAGCTGCGTGCGGCTCCCTCGGGCCATACCGTGAATGTCCGCGAGGTGCGGTTGGCGGCTGGCGCCGAGTTCGTGGTGATGATCTGCGGCGACATCATGACCATGCCCGGTTTGCCCAAAGAGCCGGCCTCGATGCGTATCGACATCGACGACGACGGGAAGATTTCAGGTTTGTTCTGAGGGCATCATCCAGTTAACTAAGACAGATGATGTTTAGTTGGGTCAGATATTCTTTCATTGAACCACCTGTGGCCCTGTCATTGATATCCAAGTACATGGTCTTATGTTGAAGAGCAGCGGGCCTCAAGCCTGTCAGCTATGCCAGCAATCGCAGTGGTGTCGATATTGAGACACCTACTCCCCACCTACCTTTAGAGCAGCAACCCCTTGACTGGACGACAGTGACAGTTAAACAACCGTGTCCAAGCGTTATAAATCATTGTCGTGTCAGACCTTCATTGCAGTTGCAAGTCTATGGTGATGCCGTCGCAAATGTAAAACAGC
>CANNNH010000373.1 GCA_947505915.1 Comamonadaceae bacterium | reverse complement strand
CGCAGGCGGTGCACATCGATCAAGGTTTGGGCTTGCGCCGGCAATTGGCCAAAGCGATCGACGATTTCTTCCAGCAGGCGGTCGATCTGATCGGGGGTTTGGGCGCTGGCGAGTTTTTTGTAAAAGCTCAGGCGCAGGTGCACGTCGCCGCAGTAGTCTTCAGGCAGCAAAGCCGGGGCGTGCAGGTTGATGTCGGTGACCGCCGCAAAGGGTTTCAGCAAATCGGGCTCTTGGCCGTTTTTAAGGGCGCGCACCGCCTCGGACAGCATCTCGTTGTAGAGCTGAAAACCCACCTCGTGCATGTTGCCACTTTGGTTTTCGCCCAGCACCTCGCCCGCACCCCTGATTTCGAGGTCGTGCATGGCCAGGTAAAAACCTGAGCCCAACTCTTCCATTTGTTGGATGGCGTCGAGCCGCTGCTGGGCTTGCTTGGTCAGGCTTTGGGTGTCGGGCACCATCAAATAGGCATAGGCCTGGTGGTGGCTGCGCCCCACACGCCCGCGCAACTGGTGCAACTGGGCCAGGCCAAATTTGTCGGCGCGGCTGATCAAAATGGTGTTGGCGCTGGGCACGTCAATGCCGGTTTCAATGATGGTCGAGCACAGCAGCACGTTGAAGCGCTGGGCCACAAAGTCGCGCATCACCCGCTCCAAGTCGCGCTCGGGCATTTGGCCGTGGGCCACGGCGATGCGCGCCTCGGGCAAGATTTCTTCCAACTTTTGCTTGCGGTTTTCAATGGTCTCGACTTCGTTGTGCAAAAAGTAACACTGCCCGCCGCGTTTGAGTTCGCGCAACACCGCCTCGCGGATCACCCCTTGGCCTTCGTCGCGCACAAAGGTTTTGATGGCCAAGCGCCGCTGCGGTGCGGTGGCGATCACGCTCAGCTCGCGCAAACCCTCGAGCGCCATGCCCAAGGTGCGCGGGATGGGTGTGGCGGTGAGGGTCAGCACATCGACCTCGGCGCGCAAGGCTTTCATGGTTTCTTTGTGGCGAACCCCAAAGCGGTGTTCTTCGTCAATCACCAAGAGACCCAGGTCTTTGTATTTGACCGACTCGCTCAGCAGCTTGTGCGTGCCCACCACAATGTCCACGCTGCCATTGGCCAAGCCGACCAAGGTGGCGCTGACCTCTTTGGCCGAGCGAAAGCGGCTGACCTCGGCCACCTTGACCGGCCACTTGGCAAAGCGGTCGGTGAGGGTTTGGAAATGTTGTTCGGCCAGCAAGGTGGTGGGGGCCAAAAACGCCACCTGCTTGCCCCCGGTGATGGCCACAAAGGCCGCGCGCAAAGCCACCTCGGTTTTGCCAAAGCCCACGTCGCCGCAGATCAAGCGGTCCATGGGGCGCGGGCTGATCATGTCTTGGATCACCGCATGGATGGCGGCGCGCTGATCGGTGGTTTCTTCAAAGCCAAAGTCGTTGGCAAACACCTCGTAGTCGGCCGCGCTGTAGCGAAACGCGTGGCCGGTGCGGGCCGCGCGGCTGGCGTAAATGTTCAGCAACTCGGCGGCCACGTCGCGGATTTGCTCGGCCGCTTTGCGCCGCGCTTTGTCCCATTGGGCAGAGCCCAGGCGGTGCAGGGGGGCTTCATCGGCGCTCACCCCGGTGTAGCGGCTGATCAGGTGCAACTGGCTGACCGGTACATACAGCACCGCTGCATCGGCGTATTCCAGGTGCAAAAACTCTTGCAAGCTGGGGCTGCCATCGGCTTGGGGGGCGGCACCCATGTCCAGGTGCACCAAGCCTCGGTAGCGGCCAATGCCGTGGGCGCTGTGCACCACCGGGTCGCCCACATTCAGCTCGGCCAGGTCTTTGATCAGCTCCTGCACATCGCTGGCCTGCTCTTGTTTGTGGCGGCGGCGCACGCCAGGGATGCTGGCAAACAGTTCGGTCTCGGTGACCAGGTCCAGCCCCCGCTCCAACCAGGCAAAGCCTTGGTGCAAGGCGGCGGTGGCCATGCCCCAGGGTGCATCGCTGGCTTCAAAGGCGGCCAAGTCTTCAAACACCGCCACGCTCAGGCCGCTGGCGCGGACAAAGTCGAGCAAGCTCTCGCGCCGGCCATCGCTCTCAGCCAAGATCAACACCCTGCGTGCGCTGGCAGCGGCGTGGGTTTTCAGGTTCAGCAGGGGGTCTTCGGCACCGCGCAAGGCCTGTAAGCCCACCAAGGCTTGCACCCAGGCGCTGTCGCCCACATCGTTGCTTTGGGCGCGAATGGCCAATTGCCCATGCAAATTGGCGGCGCTATAAAAGGCCTCGGCGCTCAAAAACAAACTGGCCGGGGGCAGCACCGGGCGCTCAGGGTCGCCGCGCACCAAGCGGTGGCGCTCGTGGGTGTCTTGCCAAAAATGGGCAAAGGCGGCGTCTAAATCGCCGTGCAAGGCCACCAAGGCCTGCGGGCCCAGGTAGTCAAACACGGTGGCGGTGTCGTCAAAAAACAAGGGCAGGTAGTACTCAATACCCGCCGTCGCCATGCCGTTGCCCATGTCTTTGTAAATGCGGCTTTTGGTCGGGTCGCCCTCCAACAATTCGCGCCAGCGGCTGCGAAACTTGGCACGCGCCGCCTCGTCCATCGGGAACTCGCGCCCAGGCAGCAAGCGCACCTCGGGCACCGGGTACAGGCTGCGTTGGCTGTCGGGGTCAAAGGTGCGGATCGAATCCACTTCGTTGTCAAACAAATCCACCCGGTAGGGCACCAAGGAGCCCATGGGGAACAAGTCGATCAAGCCACCCCGCACCGCGTACTCGCCGGGGCTCACCACTTGTGTCACATGGTTGTAGCCGGCCAAGGTCAATTGGCCGCGCAGGGCGGCCTCGTCGAGTTTTTGCTTGACCTGGAAGTGAAAGGTGTAGGCGGCCAAAAAGGCGGGCGGGGCCAAGCGGTACAACGCGGTGGTGGCGGGGATCAGCACCACATCGGCCAGACCTTGCGAGATTTGCCACAGCGTGGCCAGCCGCTCGCTGATCAGGTCGTGGTGGGGCGAAAAGCTGTCGTCGGGCAGCGTCTCCCAATCGGGAAACAGCACACAGCGCAGGCTTGGTGCAAAAAATACCAATTCTTCCAGCAAGCGCTGGGCGTCGTTGGCATTGGCGGTGACCACCGCCACGCGGCGCCCCGCAATGCATTCGCGGCT
>CANNNH010000372.1 GCA_947505915.1 Comamonadaceae bacterium | reverse complement strand
GCTGCCGCACCCAAGGTGGCCAGCCCCAAGCCAAATGAAATGGCATACACCTTGTCCACATCCAAACCCACCAAACGCGCACCCATGCGCTCCTTGGCCACCGCCCGAATGGCGCGGCCGGTGTCGGTGCGTTGGATCAACCAACCCAGGGCCAGACACAACAACATGGCCACAGCGAAAGAAATCAGCTTGGGCAGGGGCACCAAAGTGGGGCCCAACTCGATCATGGTGTCTGAATAGGCCACCGTGATGGTGCGCGAGTCCCCTTTGAAAAACATCAAGGCAATGTTCTCCAGCAAGATCGACAGCCCTAAGGTGATGAGCAAAATATTCTCGTCCTTGCCGCTGGAGAAGCGCCCGATCAGACCCTTGTACAAAACGTATCCCAGCACAAACATGGCTGGCACCATGATGAACAAAGACACATAGGGGTCAATTTTGAACACCGTCAGCAGGTAGTACACCCCAAACATCGCCACCATCAATAAGCTGCCATGGGCAAAGTTGATGATGTGCAAGACCCCATAGATCAAGGTCAGGCCACAGGCCACCAAGGTGTAAATACCGCCCAACAGCAGGCCATTGATGGCAGCTGCGGTCAATATGGATAGATCCAAACCAACTCCTGTGCAAAACGGTGCATTCGAGACGGCGAACTTTACACCAGTGAACCCACAAGCAAAGAACTGGCCAGCACCGGCACAATGTCCCCTCACCCACACCTGCGGAGCAACCATGTCCCATGAAACCCAAGACCTGAGCCACTTTGCCGCCCACGTCGATGTGGCGCAAGCCCCAGCCGACATCCAGCGCCAACTCAACCGGGTGATTGCCGACACCTTGGCCGCGGTGGTTGGGGGTTCGGTCGAACCCGAACTGCGCGCCATGGCGCAGCGTTTGGCCCACAGCAGCGGTCCTGCGGTGTTGCCAGGCCTGGGCCGCCATGTGGCCGCCGACGCCGCTTCGATGATCAACGGCAGCGGTGGCACTTTTTTGGAAATGGACGAAGGCAACCGCTTTTCACGAGGCCACCCCGCCGTGCATGTGCTGCCCGCCGTGTTGGCGCTGTGCCAAGAGCGGCAACTGGGCATGCACGCATTTCTCAATGGGGTGCTGGCCGGTTATGAGGTGGGCTCACGCATCGGCGCGGCCGCCCAGCTGCGCGCCAGCATGCACCCACATGGCACCTGGGGCACGGTGGGGGCAGCAGCGGGCTGTGCACGTGCACTGGGACTGGACAGCACGGCCATGCACGAGGTGATCAACATCAGCACGTCCTTGACCACCGCGTCATCGAAAAGAACCATGCTCGAAGGTGGCTTGGTGCGCAATGTCTATGCGGGCTTGAGCAACCGCAACGGCCTGCTGGCCCTGGAGTTGTTTGAATGTGGCTTTGGCGGTGAGCGCCATGGCATTGAGTCCATCTTTGGTGAGGTGGTGTCTGAACGCATCGACCTGGCTGCCTTGGTGCGCGGCCTGGGCAGCGAATGGCACATCGCCCAAAACTACTTCAAATTGCACGCCTGTTGCCGCTACAACCATGGCACCTTGGACGCAGTAGATGCCATCGCCGCCGGCCCAGGCCTGCCCGATGTCAGCCAGATTGAGCGCATCGAGGTGGCCACCTACAACATCGCATCCGAGTTGATCGACCCGGCACCGCGCAACACCTTGGCGGCCAAATTTTCGGTGCCGTTTGCCGTGGCCACCCGCTTGGTGCACGGCCACAGCCAACTGCCCAGCTTCACCTGGGAAGCGGTGCGCAACCGGGCGGTGTTGGCCTTGGCGCAAAAAGTGGTGGTGCGCGAAGACAAAACCATGAATGCGCGCCTGCCCCATGAGCGCCCGGCCCATGTGCGCATGCTGCTCACCGATGGCAGCGTGCGCGAAGCCGCCGTGGGTGTCAACCGGGGCGACGACGCCTCACCCTATACCGATACCGAGTTGCACGGCAAATTCATGTCTTTGTGCACCCGGGTGTGGTCCAGCGAACAAGCACAAACGCTGTATGAAGCCACGCTGGCCTTGTCGGCCCATGAGCCCGCGCAAACCGATTGGCCAGCCTGGTGTCAGATGCTGGCCCAAGCGCCGCGGGAAGCCGACAGCACAACCCACTGATACACCACGAGGCCTGCGCAAAGCCCGTGCGGCTAGCACTCATGGGGCCCACATGGTTTCAACACCCCTGCACAGTGTGGCTGCTGTGCAGGTGGTGCGCCGGGCCTGATGCGTTCAAACCTCCAAGGTCGACGGCGCAAACATTTCTTCCACCTGCACCACGCGGTCTGTCAAACCTTGCTCGTGCACATACCGCGCAATGGTTTCCACCACCGGGCGAGAAGCCTTCATGCCATAGGCCTTGGGGTCGAGTTTCATGGCAGACGCTCCTGCGGGGTCCATCAACCCGGTGTCGAAATAGTCTTTCAAGGTGTCTGCCGTCTCGTGCTCCACCTCATTTTTGGCCGCCATGAAGCAATGGAACAAATTGAGTGCCAGCCAAGGGTGCTTTTCGTACACCTCGCGCTTGATGACCACCGTGTGGTTGATCGGGTAAATGCCCGTTTTGGCAAAGTAGCGCCGACCCTCGGCGCGCGGATCGGGAAACAAAGGCTGGATGATGGGATGTGCATCCAAGTCAATGGTGCTGCGGTCCACCAGGTTGCGGCTGGTCAGGTACAGCACGGTGGCGTCGAGTTGGTCGTTGAGCAGCATCTCGCCAATATTGGTCTTGGGGTCGATGGTGTTCAATCGCACGCCAGGCGGCGGCTTGAAACCGGTGACACCGCCGTGACTTTTCTCGGGGCCGCGCTCCATGAACCACTCGATGTCTTGCGCTTGCACACCAAACTCGTGGGCCAACACACCACGCGACCACAGCGCGGCCGTTTGCTGGTACTCGGGCACGCCCACACGCTTGCCGCGCAGATCTTGGGGGGTGCGAATGCCTTTGTCGGCACGGATCAAGATGTTGGTGTGAAAAAACTTGCGCGAGGTGTATATGGGCAAGGCCACCCAACTGTTGTCACCCCGCGCTGTGGCAATGATCAAGGACGACAGCGACATCTCCGACACATCAAAGTCGCGGTATTTCAATTGGCGCCAAAACATTTCGGAGGGATGCATCACCGTGG
>CANNNH010000371.1 GCA_947505915.1 Comamonadaceae bacterium | reverse complement strand
CGCACCAAGCGGTGGATGGGCTCGATTTGGCTGCGCAAATCGTCGGGCATGGGCGAGCGCGTGGCTTTGTACTGTGGATAGATGTCGTCGCGGAAGGTGGGGCCTTTGGCGTCAAACACACACACCGCATGGTGGCTGGGGTATTCGCGGCGCAGGCTTTGCAACATATTGACCATGCCGCGAATGGCGCCCGTGGCTTGGCTGTTCGGGTCATTGCGGTCCACCCGTAAATCGGGCATGGCGTGAAAAGCGCGGTACAAATAGCTGGAACCGTCAACCAGCAACAGGGTGGGTGTGTCTTGCATGGGAAGGATTGTGCCTACAATCCGCCATCTTCTCCCAGCACCTGCTCAACTTAATCCACCATGGCCGTTTTCACCGAAGTTTCTGAGCAGCAAGCCCGTGATTTATTGGCAGGTCTTTCCCTCGGCGAATTTGTATCGTTGGAAGGCATTAGCAGCGGAATTGAAAACACCAACTATTTTTTGACCACCGACCAAGGTGCGTATGTACTGACCTTGTTCGAGCGACTGACCCGTGAGCAACTCCCCTTTTATTTACATTTGATGAAGCATCTGGCGGACCAAGGCATCGCCGTGCCAGCGCCCCAGCTCAATGTCCAAGGTGAAATATTGCTAAGCGTGGGTGGCAAACCAGCAGCTGTTGTGAATCGCTTGGCAGGCAGCTCGCAACTCGATCCCAGCCCTTCGCATTGCCACGCCATGGGTGCAAGCTTGGCGCAGATGCATCTTGCTGCGCGCAGTTACGAGCATCAACAACCCAATTTGCGCGGCCTTGCTTGGTGGAACCAAACCGTTCCAACCATACTGCCCTTTCTAAGCGTGGCACAAGCGACGACCTTGCAACATGAGTTGGCTTTTCAAAACCATGTTCAATCATCTTTTGCTTACGCGGCTTTGCCCAAAGGCGCGGTCCATGCTGATGCCTTTCGCAACAATGTGATGTTTGTTGACAATCAGTTAAGTGGCGTTTTTGATTTTTATTTTGCAGGTGTGGACGCTTGGCTGTTTGATTTGGGCGTGTGCTTGAACGACTGGTGTATCGATTTGGCAAACGGTGCCTTTGATGCAGATCGATTGATAGCCATGCTTGAGGGCTATGAAGAAGTTCGTCCTCTGTCTGGCGCAGAGAGAGCGCTTTTCAACCCCATGCTGCGTGCTGCAGCCTTGCGTTTTTGGATTTCCCGTCTGTGGGATTTTCATTTGCCCCGAGAGGCCAGCCTGCTGCAAGCCCATGACCCTGGGCATTTTGAACGCGTGCTGCTTGAGCGTTTACACAACCCTGTCACACTCTGACCTATGAATCTTCAAATTGTTACTGCTCGCACCGGCGTGGCTTGGGTCAAGGAGGGCATTCGCACGTTTTGGCGCCAACCCTTGGCGCTGAGTGGTTTGTTTTTTGTTTTTCTGGGTTTGATATCCCTGACCTCTTTGCTGCCTTATGTCGGGGCTTTTGCCGGCTTAATCCTTTTGCCAACGATGTCGCTGGGCTTGATGGCAGCGTCTCGTGAAGCTGTGCTTGGCAAATTCCCCATGCCCTCCGTTCTGTTCATTGGCTTTCGTGAAGGTCCTCTTCAGTCCCAACACTTGCTGCTGATTGGCTTTTGCTACGCCATGTTGTTTTGCTTGATTCTGGCTTTGTCGTCTTTGTTCGATGGGGGTGAATTTGCCCGCATGTACTTACTGGGTGGCGAGATCAATGAAACCATTGCCACTGACAGCCGTTTTCAAGATGCCGTGATGTTTTCGCTGGTGTTGTATTTGCCGCTGTCGGCTTTGTTCTGGCACGCCCCAGCGCTGATTCATTGGCATAAACAGCCTGTGGCGAAAAGCCTGTTTTTTAGCATCGTGGCCTGCGTTAGCAACTGGCGTGCTTTTACGCTGTTTGGTTTGACTTGGGCTTTGATTTTTGTCACCACCAGTCTGCTTTTAAGCGTCATCAGCATGCTGACGGACGATGGTCAACTCACTTTGATGCTGTTATTACCCGCCATGTTGATGATGTCGGCGATGTTTTTCACATCGTGCTATTTCAGTTTCAGAGATTGCTTTACCAGCGAACCGGTACTGGCTTAAACCTGCGTCAGTTTGGCCACCGACAGGGCCAACCACTTCACGCCGTGGCGTGCAAATTTCACCTGTGCACGCGCATCCTCTCCCAGACCTTCGACGGAGACCACAGCACCCTCGCCAAACTTGGTATGGAACACTTGCAACCCAGCACGCACCCAAGCATTGGGACCACTGGCCTGTGCATTTGCCCGCTGTGGAATGGTGGGCGGTGTTTGGGTGTAATAACCCGCACGGTTGTTGTCAGCATGACCAAAACCTGCTGGCCTAGAACCCCACATCGCAGGCGCTAAACCTGTTTGGGGTGTCAACCATTTCAGTGTGTGCTCAGGCATTTCTTCAAAAAAACGGCTCTTGATGTTGTAGCGGGTTTGGCCATGTAGCATGCGGGTTTGCGAGTGGCTGAGATAAAGCCGCTTGCGTGCACGGGTGATGGCCACATACATAAGGCGGCGCTCTTCTTCGAGTCCCTCAAAATCGCTCATGGCGTTTTCATGGGGGAACAAACCTTCTTCCAAGCCCGTGATGAAAACGCAATCGAACTCCAAACCCTTGGCTGCGTGAACCGTCATCAGCTGCACCGCATCTTGGCCCGCTTGGGCTTGGTTATCGCCCGACTCCAAAGCCGCATGGGTCAAAAACGCCACCAAAGGCGACAAGGTTTCGCCGGTTTCTTCGTTGGGTGTACTGACCTCACCGCGTACGGCTTGCGCTGCCGCAAAATCGGCTTGGCTTTGCATGGCTTCGTCTACTGGCAGCGCCACTGCGTCCTTGCCAAACCCCTCTTGGGTGACAAAACTCTCAGCCGCGTTCACCAACTCTTGCAAGTTCTCCACCCTGTCAGCACCTTCGCGCTCGGCTTGGTAATGCTCTATCAACTTGCTGTGGTCTAACACCAACTCGATGATTTGGCGCAGCGTTTGCCCCAGCGTTTGTTCGCGCAGTACATCGATCTTGGCTACAAAGGCTGACAAATTGGCGCCGGCTTTGCCAGCGATGGTGCTGACCGCGTCATGCAAAGCGCAACCACTGGCGCGAGCTGCGTCTT
>CANNNH010000370.1 GCA_947505915.1 Comamonadaceae bacterium | reverse complement strand
CTTTGATTCACGCTTTCAACCATTGGCCGTGCCCACCGACTTGATCCAACTCCGACCTGGGCCCCTGATTGCCACCGGCCGTGAGCTCGATGTGCTGCTCAATGGCAATTCGGTGATGGGCGTGACCGCTGAAAACGGCGAACTCGCCTTCACCCGCCGGGGCGACTTGCGTGTCAATACCAGCGGCGCCTTGGAAAACGGATTGGGCCAATTGATCCGCAACGATGAAGGCGGCAACGTCACCATTCCGGCCGGTTTCATGGCCCGCATTGCCGACGACGGCACCGTGTTTGCCAACGACCCAGCCCAACCGGGCGTGCCCCAGCAAGTGCCGGTGGGCCGTTTGCTGTTGCGCGACGCCAGCCAAACGCCGCTGCGCCGGCGCGAGGACGGTTTGTTCAAAGCTGACGGACAACCGTCAGGCACAGATTTTGCAAGTGGTACTGAGCCCGTCTCTTTGACAGTGCGTGCCTTGGAAGGCAGCAACGTCAATCCGATGGAGGCGATGGTCAAGATGATCGAACACAGCCGCGCATTTGAGCAGCAGGTGAAGATCATCAAGAACTCCACAGAAAACGATCAAGCAGGTGCAGCGATGATGAAGCTGGCCTGATACAACGACTGGTCTGATGGCTGGTCATGAAGTGAAAACACAGAGGTAAGCCATGGACGCATCATTGTGGGTATCGAAAACCGGGTTGGACGCGCAGCAAACGCGCATGAACGTCATCTCCAACAACTTGGCCAACGTCAATACCACGGGTTTCAAACGCGACCGCGCTGTTTTTGAAGACTTGCTCTACCAAAACATCCGCCAAGCGGGCGGCCAAACCACGGCCATCACCCAATCGGCCACCGGTTTGATGCTGGGCACGGGTGTCAAGATCAATGCCACCGAAAAGCTCCACGCCCAGGGCAACCTGATCAACAGCCAAAACCCTTTGGATGTGGCCATCTTGGGTGACGGTTATTTCCAAATTCAGCAGCAAGACGGCACCACGGCCTATACCCGTGACGGCTCGTTCAAACTCTCATCCACGGGCCAGTTGGTCACCTCCGATGGCTTTTCGCTGCAACCGGTCATCACCATTCCCAACAACGCATCGAGCTTGACCATTGGTCGCGATGGTTCGGTGTCGGTCGAATTGGTTGCGGGTGGCGGCCAACAAGTCATTGGCCAGTTGCAAATTGCACGCTTTGTCAATCCATCGGGCCTGAAACCTTTGGGCAGCAACTTGCTGGCCACCACCGCTGCCAGCGGTCAACCCCAGTTGCTGCAGCCCGGCGTCAATGGCGCGGGCATCCTCAACCAAGGTTCGTTGGAAGCGTCCAACGTCAACGTGGTGGAAGAAATGGTCAACATGATCGAAACCCAACGCGCTTACGAGATCAACTCCAAGTCGATCTCGGCGGTGGACAGCATGCTCAAGTTCTTGAATCAAAACATGTGAGGCCTGGCCATGAAATACCTGATTTTGTTGGTTTGCATTTCCGCCTTGCTGGGTGGTTGTGCCAACACCGACCTGACCCAAAAAACCCTCACCCATTCGCCCGACTTTGCGCCGGTCTACCCGCTCGCCAGCGACGCCAACCGCATTCCCACAGGTGGCATTTATGGCAACCGCCAAAGCGACGCCTGGTTTGGACGGGGGCGCAATTTCCAAGTCGGCGACATCATCACGGTGTTGCTCGATGAATCGACCCAAGCGGCACGCACGTCCAACACCGACTTGAGCCGCGAAGCCAAAAACACCGGTCTGCCCACGGGCTTGAACACCGAAATCGGCAAGATCAGCCCTTTTTTACAAGGTATTGACCTCAGTTCCTCTGGCCAGACCAGCAAAGGCAAAGGCGTTGCCGATCAAAAAGCCACCTTGAAGGGCTCTTTGGCCGTCACCGTGGTCGAGGTCTTGGCCAATGGCAACCTGATGGTGCGTGGCGAGAAAAAACTCGGCTTGGCCGAAGGCACCGAGGTCATCCAGGTCTCGGGCATCATCCGCCCGCAAGACGTGGGTCCCAACAGCACAGTGCAATCGCTGCGCTTGGCCAATGCCCAAATTGCCTACCGTGGCAATGGCGACGTGGCCAATGCCGCCAAAGCCGGTTGGGGCACCAGCGCATTGCATCGCTTTTGGCCCTTTTGAGTTGACGTCTGGCTGAAAGCAATCCATGAAATTCAACACATTCCGACGTGGCCTGTGCCTGGCATTGGTGGGCGCCTTGTTGGCCACCCCCGCCGCTTGGGCCGATCGCGTCAAAGACCTGACCACAGTCGCCTCGCAGCGGTCCAACCAATTGATCGGCTTTGGCTTGGTCGTGGGTTTGCAAGGCACGGGCGACGACGCCTCGGTGCCCTTCACCACCCAGAGCATGAAAGCCATGCTGTCGCAACTCGGTGTGCGCATCGATGGCCCCTTGTCTGACTTTGAACAAGCCGCCTCCGCCAGCCGGGTCGACATCAAAAATGCCGCCGCCGTGTTGGTCACGGCGGACTTACCTGGTTTTGCCAAACCGGGTCAGCGCATCGATGTCAACGTGGCCTCGATTGGCAAGGCCAGCAGCCTGCGCGGTGGCAGCTTGATCCTCACCGCTTTGCGCGGGGTGGACGGTGAAATTTATGCCTTGGCCCAAGGCTCGGTCACGGCCACTGGCATTGACGCGGCGCAAGCCGGCTCCAAAGTGGCCATTGGGGTGCCCACGGCGGCGCGCATACCGTCCGGGGCCATCGTGGAGCGCATCGTCGACACCCCATTTGACAAAGCCGAAAGCCTGGTGCTGAACCTGCGCGACAACGATTTCTCCACCAATTCGGCCATCGTCAGCGCGATCAATTCAAAATTTGGCCCCAACGTGGCGCAATCGATCGACGGCACATCTATATCGGTACGAGCCCCTCAAGACTTGAGCCAGCGCGTGACATTTATGAGCATGTTGGAAAACATCGAAGTTGTGCCGGGCGAGCCCCCAGCGCGGGTGGTCATCAACGCCCGCACCGGCACCGTGGTGATCAACCGCTCGGTGCGGGTGTCCCCCGCAGCGGTGTCGCATGGAACAATTTCGGTGGCGATTGCCGCCACCAACGAGGTCTCGCAGCCCAACGCCTTGTCGCAAGGCCAGACCGCTGAGGTGCAAAACGCCCAGCT
>CANNNH010000369.1 GCA_947505915.1 Comamonadaceae bacterium | reverse complement strand
TGGGCCTACCTGTATTTCCATTTCAAGCGGCATCAACACGGACTGAATTTACGGGAGCTAAGTTTTTCCCTAGCGCCTGGGTTTTTTCTGGTTTTGGGATTTCGATTCACCGCTCAAGAATCCATATCAATCATCTCCCTCATCTGTCTATTTTTTGCAGGTGTGTTGCATGGATTTGATTTGTATTTGCGTCAGCAAAAAGCCAAAGTTAAAGAAAATCTTGATGTTAATGACGGCTCAATATGACTTTAGACCTAGGTTTGTACATGTTATGATCTGCGCCCAGTGCGGCTGTAGCTCAGTTGGATAGAGTACTTGGCTACGAACCAAGGGGTCGTGGGTTCGAATCCTGCCAGCCGCACCATTTATATATATGAGTAAAGCCTTTACCCGCGAGTCTGACAAAGACGACGAAGACGAAGACTCCTCGCCCTCTTTGCCTAATGGCAGCAAAAACTACATCACTCCTCAGGGCTATGCACACATGCGGCATGAGTTGTTGCAACTCATTGACGATGAGCGACCTAAAGTTGTCGAGATAGTGCATTGGGCAGCCAGCAATGGCGACCGCTCTGAAAACGGTGACTATATTTACGGCAAAAAGCGTTTGCGTGAAATTGACAGGCGCATCCGTTTTTTGACCAAACGCCTTGAATTAGCGTTAGTGTCAGACCCTAGCGTTCACTTCGGCGGTGACCAAGTTTTTTTTGGCGCCACAGTCGCCTATGAAGATCAACATGGGGATACCAACACCATTACTATTTTGGGTATCGATGAGGCCGACAGTCTTAACGCGCAGGTCAGTTGGGTTTCTCCTATTGCCCAAGCTTTGTTAAAAGCGCGTGTGGGCGACGCGGTGAAATTGCAAACACCCAAAGGTTGGTTGGAAATAGAAATTTTGAATGTCACTTACCCTGCGCCTGTGTAAACCCAAAACGGTTTTTTAGGCTTGGGCTCGGTGTGACATTGCTCTACTGGCTTTGCTGACAGAGGGAAGTCGCTGCAAACTGCCCAGTACCGACTGCAGATGCGCGGCATCCTGCACAGCGATGAGGAAACGCAAATCGGTGGCCTCTTTGCCGCTGACTTCATCGACCATGCTGACCAATTTGATGTCAGCTTCAGCCGAGGTAATAGAGGCGGCCACACTGGCGAGCACTCCTTTGCCGTTCAAAACAGTGACCACAATGCTCGCTTCAAAACTGCGCACAGGTTCATCCGACCATTCCACCGCAATGAAACGTTCGCTGTCTTTGGTTTTCAGGCGCTGTGCGACTTGGCAGGTGTCTAAGTGCACCACCAAGCCCTCTCCATGGCCCAAGTAACCCAAAATGGCGTCGCCCGGTAAGGGGTGGCAGCATTGGGCATATTGCACAGACGCGTTCTCGCTGCCATCAACCACCACACTGCCTTGCGACAAAGTTTCGTGAGCCGTAAAGCGCTCAAGGCTTAGCAGCAAGGGGTCGGGGCGCTCACCCAAATCAGCCAGCAGTTTGACCAAGCGTTTGGCCACGATGGTGGCCACGCGCTTACCAAGACCAATGTCTGTTAATAACTCAGTAAGGGTTTTGCTGCCCGTGAAGCGCAAGAGCTTTTCCCACAAACTGCGGTGTGCCTGATCTGATGCCGGCAATTGCGCAAACCCTTCGGACCGCAAGGCTTGTGACAAAAGTTTTTCACCTAAATCTTGTGATTCAGACTGTGCGCGGGTTTTCAGGTAGTGACGAATTTTTGATCTTGCACGTGCTGTTTTCACAAACCCTAGCCAAGCAGGATTAGGTGTGGTTTCTGGGGAAGTGATGATTTCCACCACGTCGCCGTTGCTGAGTTCGCTGCGCAGTGACACGGGCTGTCCATTCACATTGGCGCCCAATGTTCGTTCGCCAACATTGGTATGCACTGCGTACGCAAAATCGACCACAGTTGCCCCACGCGGCAAAGCCATGATGTGACTTTTAGGGGTAAAAACATAGACCGCATCGGGAAATAAATCTACTTTGACATGGTCCCAAAATTCTGCGGCATCGCGTGTTTCATCTTGGATGTCAAGCAAGGACTGCAACCATTGCGTACCCAGACGTTCAGCGCGTTCATGTATGGGGTCACTGGTCTTGTACATCCAGTGTGCTGCAACCCCAGACTCTGCGACCACGTGCATGGAGTCAGTGCGCAATTGGAACTCGACGTTGATGCCTGCAGGACCCACAAGAGTGGTGTGCAAAGACTGATAGCCATTGACCTTGGAGATGGCGATATGGTCTTTGAATTTGCCTGGCACAGGTTTATACAGTTGGTGCAAGATGCCTAAGCCGGTATAGCAATCGATGAGATTGGGAACCAAGATACGCATGCCATAAATATCTGTGACTTGAGCGAAACTCAAGTGCTTTAGCCCCATCTTCTGGTAGATGGAGTAAAGGGTTTTCTCTCGACCAAAAATATGGATGGGCAGGCTGGCGTTTTTAAATGCACCTTCTACATCGCGTTGCAATTTTTGCAATAAGTCACGTCTTCGGCTACGCGCTTTCATGACGGCTTTTTCAAGCACTTGGTATCGCCAAGGCCGCAGGTAGCGAAACGCCAAGTCTTGCAGTTCGCGGTAAGTTTGGTTCAGACCTAAACGATGGGCGATAGGCGCATAAATTTCCAAAGTTTCGCTGCTGATGGATTTCCAACGTGTTCTAGGCATGGCCTCCATGGTGCGCATATTGTGGGTACGGTCCGCCAATTTGACCAAAATCACCCGAACATCGCGAGCCATGGCAAGCAGCATTTTGCGAAACGATTCGACTTGCCCTTCTTCTTTGGTTTCAAAACTCAGCTTGTCTAGCTTGGTCAAACCATCCACTAAATCGGCCACATGGGGGCCAAATTTTTCAATCAAGTCGATCTTGGTGACACCACAGTCTTCCATCACATCGTGCAAAAGCGCTGCCATCAGCGCTTGGCTATCGAGCTTCCATTCGGCGCATTGCAAGCCCACAGCAATGGGATGGGTGATATAGGGCTCGCCGCTGCGGCGGGTCACTCCCAAATGGGCCTCATCGGCAAAACGATAAGCTCGCTTGACGTGTTCAATGCCATCCGAACCTAGGTATTCAAGTTTGGCTTCAAGCAAAGCAAAGCTAGCAGCTGCCGCATTGCTA
>CANNNH010000368.1 GCA_947505915.1 Comamonadaceae bacterium | reverse complement strand
GCCACCTCCACCCGGCCCAGGCTGCCGCCTTCGAGCACGATGCGCCCTTGCCGGTTGACCAGGCTGGGCGCTTGCACGCTGCCAGAGTTCTTGACCACGTTTTGTAGCAAAGCGTTGGCGCTGCGCGCGGTCATCACCACAAAGCCCCCTTCAGCGCGCACCAGGTGTTGGTTGTCCACCAAGGCATCGACCACGGCGCGGTCCACTTGCACGGCGGTGAGGCTTTGCCCAGCAAACTGCAAAGTGACTTTGTCGCCCGCAGCCAGCGCGACCGTGCCCTCTTTGGCCACGATCACGCCCTCGTTGCGCACTTGCGGAGCCAGCAAGGCGATGTAGCCGCCCAGGCTGGCTTGCAATTGGCCTTGGTTGACCACGCTGGCGGCTTTGCCCGTGCCCTCAAAGCTGGATTTGCCGGCCATGAAGTCGTCGTTGCCAATGCCATGGGTGGTGACCAAGAGGCCACCCACGTCGACCTGGGCGGTGGGGCCAAACAAGACGCCGTTGGGGTTGGACAAAAACACCTGGCCGTTGGCGTTGATGCGGCCCAAGATTTGGCTGGCCTGGGTGTCGAGCACGCGGTTGAGGGTGACCGAACTGGCCGAGGGCTGCACAAAATTGACCTGGGCTTGGGCGCCCACGTTGAAGCTGTTCCAGTTCAGCACCGCGCGGTTGCTGGACTGGTTGATGTTGAGGCTGTTGCCGCTTTGCCCGATGGTGGCGGTGCCCGCCGCCACCTTGCCACCTTGGGGCAGTTGGGTGGCCGAAATGGCTGCGCTTTGCGCCCAAGCTTGCGCGCAACTTGCCGTCAACCAGACCAAAGCCCAGCCCATGGCCTGCGCCCAAGGCAGGAGAGCCATAGGGTGTTCAAGCGGCGGGGCGGGGGCTTTTTTGATCATGTGGGGCGGCGGTCAAAAAGGCTGGTTGAGGTTGAACCATAACCGATCCCAGCGGTAGGAGCCATCTTGGTCCAAGCCGCTGGCCGAGGCCATGGGGTTCACGCCCATGCGGCGTGACCAGGTCAAGCGCCATTGCAAAGGCGTGCCCCAGCCATGGGCCAAGGGGCCGCCCAGCCACAAACCGCCGCCTTGCAAGGCATAGGTGTTGAGGCTGGCGCCTCCGGTGAAGTCATTGAACTTGTTCACATCGATGGTGGCGATGTCATAAAAAGCCGACAGCGTCAGGCGCTGTTTGCCGGGGGTCAGCAGGTGTTGCCATTCCAGGTTCAACGACTGGCCTTGGCTGCCACCGCCTTCGTTGGTGGGGTAGGCGCGAACGCCTTGTGAGCCACCCATGAAGAATTTTTCAGACCCATCCAGGTTTTTGCTGGCCAACTGCGCTTGCCAGGTGGCCACCAGCGATTGCCTGGGGTTGAGGCGCTGTACGCGTGAGGCCATGGCCCGCAATTTGGCGTACAGGCCTGCGGTTTGGGTGGTCAACGCGTCCATGCCTTGGTTGGGTGAGCCATTCAGATCCACATGGCCCAGCAAGGTTTGCACCGAGCCTGCCGATTCGCCCCCACCCATCCATGCATCGCTGCGCTGGCCTTGCGCGGTGGCGCTGAACAAGTCGATTTTGTACTCGGAGACCAAGCCGGCGGTGGTTTCGTTGCGGAAGTTTTTGTGTTCATAACCCCACTGCATGCTCGCATTGGCCGAGCGCGAGCGCAGCCAGGGCACGCTCAGGTCCAGGCCGATCGAGTTGGACGGCCCGCTGGGGTTGAGCGACGCATATTGGGGTGCGATCAATTGGTATTGGCTGCCGGACAGGTTAAAGCCCATGCGCTTGCCTGCGCTGCCCAAAGGTTCGCTGTAGCCGACTTTCAGGAATTCGCTGCCCTCGGTGTGCATCCATATCAAACTGACAGTTTCGGCCCGGCCAAAAGCGCCATGCCGGTTGAGCTGGCCAATGGTGCGGGTGGCGCCAGTGGCACTCACCACGGCGTTGTCAAACACCACACTGCCATCGGTGCAAGGTGCCTCCCCCAGGCGGATCACGGCCTCGGTTTCGCCTTCTTTTTCGCCGGGGCGCAGGCTCATTTGCGCAGCCACACCCGGCAGTTCCGACAGCAACAAGGTGGCGCGGTCCAGGGCTTCCAGGTTGACCACTTGCCCTTTGGGTTGCGCGGTTTCGACCAAATCCACCGCCAGGCTGGCGGGGATGCGTGGGTGCGGTTCGGGTTCGATCACCGCGCGGGCAAAGCGGCCTTCTCGGATCGTGATCTGAATCAGCCCATCGGTCATGTCTTGGGGCGGTATTTCGGAGCGGCCCAATCGGCCCTGGCTGGCGTAGTGCTGGTCGAGCAAGTTGACGATTTGTTCCAGGCTTTTCATGTCCAGCGGCGTGCCCACCGCAGCCTTCAGCACTTGCGTCAAATCGCTGGCACTGAAGACGCTGTTGCCGCTGAACTCAAACCCCTTGACCACTGGCGCATCGGGTTCTGTGGCGGGCGGTGCCGCAGTGGCAGTGGTGGATGCGGGTGCAGGTGCAGCGGGGCTTGCCGTGGGGGGCGGTACGGCGGCGGCAGGTGCTGCCGTTGTCGCCGCGCTGGGCGGGGTGTCCGTGGCTGCCTGGGCAGGCTCGGTGGGCGGCGCGGGCGCTGCAAAACGCACCCAATTGATTTTCTTGTCGCTGCTATCCAAGGGGCTGGGCATGGCCGGGTTGACGGGTTTGGGCGGGTATTGAACCCATTGGTCAAAGCGGCTGGGTGCGGCTGGGGGGGGCGCTGGGCTTTGGGCCGGGCTGGCCACGATCCAAAATAGCCACCCCAGGCCCAGTGTCTGGAGCAGGCAAGCACCGACCCCAGCGGTCAAGCGCTGGTTTGTGGTTTGGGTGTGCTGTGAAGGGCGAAAGTACATCTTTGGTGCCAAGCGCTTGCGCCGCCTTCGCCACCCATGGCAAAGGCCATGTGCAGGACGATGGCCTTCATTGATCGGCGCGAGTTGGTAAAAATAAAGGGCGAAATACACTTTTTTGGGTTGGCCCCCTCTCGGGCAGGTCATGGCCCCCAAGTGACTGATTTGTCTTGGTTTTCGTAAATTTCGCCATAATGGTCTGTGTTCAAGCCAACCCATAGGGTGTGCCCCGTGAGGCGTGGACCCCATCAAACAAAGGATGACATCATGCAACGCAGAACCCTTCTCAAAACCGGCG
>CANNNH010000367.1 GCA_947505915.1 Comamonadaceae bacterium | reverse complement strand
CTTGAGCTTGTCTTGCTTGGGCATGGACACGCCAAACATCCAATTTCGAGCCGCGTGGGCGGTGATGCCTTCGCCCCAGTAGCGTAAATTGAAAGAGTCGGCCAAGTGGGTTGCAGAGGCTTTGAGCCCGGCGTCTTTCATGGCTTGACGCAAGCGGGCTGCAAAGGCTTCGTGTTCTGGGTTGTGCAGGTTTTTCTTCATGCCTGCAAAGATAATTCAGAGGCGTTTTGCAGGCAATAGAGCAGCACTTAAATTCGGTGTAACTGAAAGTCGACAACACCCAACTCATCCATTTGGATGATGTTTAAAAACACAGTGCAGTTGTCTATTGTGCTGCCCAGCCCCCATCCATATTCCAGGCCGCACCGCGCACATTGTTGCCAGCCGCAGAACATAAAAACAAAGCCAATTCGCCCAATTCTTCAGGAGTAGTGAACTGCACAGAGGGCTCTTTTTCAATCAAAAGCAAGCGTGTTGCTTCTGCGATGCTAACCCCCAGGGCCAATGCCTTGGTATCGACTTGTTGCTGAACCAAGGGGGTCAAAACCCAACCTGGACAGACAGCGTTGCAGGTCACACCAGTGGTGGCTGTCTCTAGGGCCGTGACCTTGGTCAGTCCGACGATGCCGTGCTTGGCCGCCACATAGGCCGATTTGTTCACCGAACCTACCAAACCATGAACTGACGCAATATTGAGTATGCGACCCCAGTTGGCTTGGCGCATGGCGGGCAGGGCTAAGCGGGTGGTGTGAAATGCGCTGGTGAGATTGACGGCAATGACGTCATCCCATTTTTGGGTGGGGAAGTCCTCCAGGGCGGACACATACTGGATACCCGCGTTGTTGACCAACACATCGATACGGCCAAAACGCTCTGCTGCAAATTGCATCATCGCTTCAATCTCGGCGGCTTTGCGCATATCTGCGCCGTGAAATGCAGTTTCAACGCCCCATGCAGCAACTTCAGTAACTGCTTGCTCGTGGGGTCCAAACCCATTGAGCACCACATTGGCGCCTGCTTTGGCCAAGGCCTTGGACAGCCCTAAGCCAATGCCACTGGTTGATCCTGTGACCAAGGCAGTCTTGCCAACTAAAAATCGCTCACTCATACTTTCCCCAATCCATTACGATGACTGGTCTTATTCTGCACCAAGCTATTGAGTTTCTTCAACGATGAAAAGTACTGAGGTTTTGGAAGACTCGCCCTTAGGCGTGGAAGGGCTGCTGTCTGTTGCGGGCGTCAATTTTGAACCCAGTCAACAAACGCTAGAGCGTGCAAGAGCATTCGCAGAACCTTTTCTGTCCACCCAGCAGCTGGAAAACGGTGAAAACTGCTTGGTTCATGCAGATGCCTTGGCGGTGCTGGTCAAGTCCTTGGGTGCATCGGACGATATGCAAGCCGCTTCTTACTTGGCTTTTGCATGTGAGCATTTGAACAAGCCCCATGAGTTGATTGACAAGGCCTTTGGCGCCAGTCATGCAGCTTTGGCAATGGAAACCATGCGCTTGATGCATTTGCAACGCCAAGCGCGGACCCGTGCTGCTAACGATGTCCAAGGGCAGGTACAAATTGAATTTGTCAGGCGCATGTTGCTGGCCTTTTCAAGAGACTTGCGGGTGGTCGTACTGCGTTTGGCTTCGCGTTTACAAACTTTGCGCTATTTGCACGCACATAAGAAAACCGGCTTTGATGATGTTGCCAAAGAGTCTTTGCTGGTCTTTGCACCCTTGGCCAATCGCTTGGGCATTTGGCAGATCAAATGGGAGATGGAAGACTTGGCTTTTCGTCTGCTGGAGCCCGATACCTACAAAGAGGTGGCGGGTTGGTTAGAGGACAAGCGTATCGAGCGTGAGGCCCAAGTCGCTCAGTTGCGTCAATCGCTGGCAGACCAATTGCAGGCACAAGGTATAAGTGCACAAGTGCAGGGTCGGCCCAAACATATTTACAGCATCATCAAAAAAATGCGCGGAAAGTCGTTGAACTTCTCGCAGGTCCGCGATTTGCGAGCACTCAGGGTGATAGTGGGCAATGTCGAAGACTGTTACCGGGCCTTGTCATGGGTGCATTCGCAGATGACACCGTTAGATAACGAGTTTGATGACTACATTGCCAAGCCAAAGTCAAATGGTTACCAATCCTTGCACACCGTGGTGAGTGACGCCTCGGGGAAAGTCGTTGAAATCCAAATTCGTACCCAAGATATGCACGCACATGCAGAGTTTGGTGTGGCCGCGCATTGGGCCTACAAAGAGGCAGGTAGCAAGGGCTACTCAGGCGTGCAAGTCTCAGATGCCCAAGCCAAAAAAATGGCAGTCTTGCGGCAGTTGCTGGCTTGGGAGCGCGAATTAAACCAAGCCGCACATACTGACCCGAAAGCAAGCGTGGCGGATGATGACGACAAAATTTATGTGCTGACGCCCCAAGCCGCCATCGTCGAACTGCCCGTTCATGCCACACCTGTTGACTTTGCCTATAGCCTGCACACCGACTTAGGGCATCGCTGTAGAGGCGCGAAAGTTGACGGTCTTATGGTCCCGCTTTCTACCCCTTTGCGCAATGGACAAACGGTTGAAGTGATCGTTGCCAAAGAGGGTGGTCCTTCAAGAGACTGGCTTAACCAAGAGTTGGGGTTTTTAAGTTCGCATCGCGCCAAAGCCAAGGTCAGAGCTTGGTTCAACGCTCAGGTGGCAAGTCAAACCATGGCTAAAGGCCGAGAGTTGGTGGAGCGCCTTTTGCAGCGCGAAGGCAAAACCGCCTTGAAATTGGATGAACTGGCCGTGCAATTGGGTTTTACCGCTGCGACTCAACTTTTTGAGGTGGTGGGCAAGGATGAGTTCTCGCTGAAAACCATTGAAACCTTCTTGCGCCCACCTGCGCCCTTGCTGGATGACGATGAACGACTGTTGCGCAAAACCCATCGCAGTAAAACCCATTCCACACATTCGGGTGTGTTGGTGGTGGGCGTTGATTCTTTGATGACCCAATTGGCCAAATGTTGCAGGCCTTCACCACCAGATGCATTGGGCGGCTTTGTCACTCGCGGCAAAGGCGTGAGCGTACACCGCAGCAGTTGCAAAAATTTTGTCCAGTTATTGATGACTTCACCCGACCGTGTGATAACGGTCGCATGGAGTGCGAGCAATGGCTCTGATGCG
>CANNNH010000366.1 GCA_947505915.1 Comamonadaceae bacterium | reverse complement strand
TGGCGTCATTTGAGATACAAGCCAAGTGCAGCAGGTATTCTTGACCTACCAAGGCCTCCTTGACTTTGGCGATTTCACGCACATCAGATTGAACCAGATGAATGTTGGGCACTTTTGGCAGGTGGTTTGTGCCATACCAAAAAGTGTCAAATACTGTGACATCCCAACCTTCTTTGAGCAATTGAGGGACGACAACGCTACCGCAGTAACCACCGCCGCCAACGACTATTAGTTTTTTCATGTATGTATCCTATATAAGTCGGCTGTCGGATTGGGCGTAAACGGGAAAGAAATTAGGTTTTAATGTTGAAACCGGCAGCTTGGGCATCTTTGTAGAACATTTCTACCGTTTCAAGGGAGTAGACGCTGAGATTTTTTCCAACTAATTGCAATTTTTTGAGAATATCATTGGATACTGTAATGATGTGACAGCCTACCTCGTCAGCCTGAAAGATATTGAGCAATTCGCGTGGACTAGCCCAAATCAACTCGGCCTTGGGCTTTGCTTTCAAAATAGCGACGGCCTCCGCCATCAGCGGAACCGGATCTCGCCCGGTGTCAGCAATTCGTCCAGCGAAAACAGAAACAATGGCGGGTGTCTGCGGCGCCAGCAACTCCACAATCTCCCAAACCTGCTTATTGGTCATGACCGCAGTGACATTGAGTTGCACGCCCGCTTCGGAGAGCCGCTTTACCAGCTGACCACAGAACTCACCCTTGGTATTGGTGACCGGAATTTTGACGTTTACATTGCGGCCCCATGAAGCGATTTCGATCGCCTGCTTTTCCATAGTTGGAAAATCATCCGCAAAAACCTCGAACGAAACCGGCCGATCTGGAACCACGGCCAAGACCTGCAAGGCGAATTCCCTGTAATCCGAAATGCCCGCCTTGCGCATCAATGTAGGGTTCGTAGTAAACCCCTTGATCATTGGATTTGCTGCCATTTCCCTGATACCCGCTATGTCAGCGCCATCGGCAAACAACTTCACTTTAAGGGACTTAATATTACTCATACTATTTCTTTTAAATAAAATCAGGTCATCCCAACAATTTCATCGACAGCCTCGGGCAAGGACGCGGCTCGGCTAAATGGCGGCTCTGGTTGCCGCTCCAAATAGCCATGGTCTAAAAAAAAACAACGGCATCCTGCGGCTTGTCCGGCCGCAATGTCGCTCCACCGATCACCGATCATCCAACTCGCGGTTAAATCGATTTGCAGACGTTCCGTAGCGTCAAGCAGCATTCCAGGATGAGGCTTGCGACAAGTGCATTTGTCTTCATCTGTGTGAGGGCAACACTGAATGTCGTCTAGAGCTAACTCTTTTGCCAGACGCTCATGCATCAACTGCAGTATTTCACGCGACTGCTTTCCAGTCTTGATATCGGGTTGGTTAGTGACCACAATGTTCAAGTAACCGGCCCTTCGTAGCTTAAGCAACGCGCCAGCAACGCCCGGAAGTATCTCAAAATCAGTTAATGCGGTCGGCGCGTAAGGTCGGCCATTTCTAATTAACGACTTATTGATGACGCCATCCCGATCAAGAAAAACTGCCCGACGCAATGCAGTTTCAGGAGCACTGCCTTGGATCACCACTTAGTTTCAACTAGCTGTAATACAGGATGGGAAACTAAACAATGCCAGACCACCGCATGAAACGCTTCGGTATGCGGCGTGATTCGTGAAGGATCAACGGTTGGCACAACTACGACAACATCGCCAACTTGCTTGGTATATCCACCATCGCGCCCCACTACTCCAAACACCTTCAAGCCCCTCGTTTTTGCCTCTTTAAGCCCAGCAACGATATTGGCGCTAACGTTCTTTTCTAGGTTACCCCCGCCGACGGAAAAGACAAAAACGGCATCATCTGCGTCCGCGCGGCTGACTTTGAGCCAAGCAGCAAATACTGTTTCCCACCCCTCGTCGTTGGTGCGAGCCGTCAATTCAGATACATTGTCAGTTGGCGCGTAAGCCTCAATGCCACAAAGCTTTCGAAAATCATTGACAGCATGACTACAGTTTCCGGCACTGCCGCCGACGCCAATGAAAAAGAGACGACCATTGCAGTCTCGCAACTTGGCGAGCTCATTGGCAAGGCATTCGATGGTATCCAAGTCGATAGATTTGGCGATGCGTGCGGTTTCTTCGAAATAAGTTTTAGTATGCATATTTAATGGTTCTAGCTGCCTTTTCGGCAATCCCACTCGGCGTAAGGAGGTAAACATAGCCGAACTTGTTTTGATTGTGGCTGAAGTTTTCAATCTGGACAAGGCCCTTGGTGACCAAGGCATTCAAACAATAGTTGATACCGCCAAAGCTGATGCCCAGCGCTTTGCCCATCTCACGCTGAGACAGGTCAGAATCGGCTTCTAATATCCTCATCAGTCGGAAGTTGGTGTCTTCATGAAGTTTGGCCCGGCGGCTGGTCATTGCATGTCTGTCCTGATGGCTTTGAATTTAGATAACTGATGGCCTAGCTACCGCGTGGCCGGTTCGAAAAAAACGGCATAAATTTACTAAGAAATTTAATTTGAACAGATTAATCTTAAATCAAAAATACTTTCTAGGGAATGGGGGAATACCAAACGGATTTTAAGATTTCTTATATAACTAGTTCGCCTCAGATTCTAGTAATGCTAACGATATTACTTTAACCCAATGCCTCTTCTATCTTGGTTGGCCAATTTAAATGATCGACCGTGAAATACATGATGTATTCGAGATATTTAAAACATATGACCGGCGGGAAGAAGATGGATATTCATGAATATAAAGTTATTAAATTAAATAAAAAGGTGTTTCTTTTCATCAACAAACTTTGAAGAGATGTGACATACATAGCCATAACATCGTGCTGTTGGTTTCCAGTATGTCCTGAGTTTATTTTTTAATTGATCACTGTTAAAGCTGGGAATAAAAGTATTTGTGAGGCGTTGATACATTTCAATGGTTAAATCCATAATTTGATCAGGGGTATTTTCTTCGATTAACACATTATTTTTTTGAAGCGTTTCTTTAAGCTGTACCATATTGTTTTCCATCATTTCCAAGTTGATCTCATACATTATGTTAAAAGGGATTGACAGGTTTTTAAAAATAAAAATATCATCTTTCAATAACGGTGTGACGTCAAAGGGAACAAAATTCGCGCT
>CANNNH010000365.1 GCA_947505915.1 Comamonadaceae bacterium | reverse complement strand
GTTTTCCCCACATCGGCTGGCGGGAAGACTACCCCAACTTGGACGCCTTGCAAGAAAAACTCATGCAGCGTCAAAGCTTCATCGACACACAGCCTGCCTAACTGTTCACGCGTTTTTTCAACCAGCGCATCAAGCCGCCCACCAGCGGCAGTTTTTCATACAGTTCTTCGGCGGCGTCCCAGTAATCGCGGTGCAAAGTAATGCGCCAAGCGCCATCGTTGTCTGGCGCAAACTTCAGGTGCGAGCCTCCGCGAATGCGCTGCTGGGTTTGTGTGTCCATGGTCTTGAAGCGAAACACAAAATCCCACACCAAAAAGCATTGCGCATCTTGAACAATGCGGTCTGTCACAACAAAGCGCGGTTCGTGAAGGCTGTCAAACATATGCTCAAAAATAGCTTCAATCGCTGCCACGCCTTGCACCTCTTTGAACGGGTCTTTAAAGCGAGCGTCAGGCGCGTACCAGTGACCCAAGGTTTTGACGTCAGCGGGGCTGAGGTTTTCAAACGCCAACACCAAGGCGTCTACCGTTTCGTTTAAAGAAGATGGGTTCATCGTTACAGACCTGTGGCGCGGCGCACCAATGAAAAATACCAGCGATAAGGCAGGATGCGCAGCATCTGCAACCACCGTGTGAAGCGCTTGGGAAAGTGAATCTCAAACAGGCCGTCGCGCCAACCTTGCAAGATGTGCTGAGCAGCTTCATCCGAAGTGATGAGCGCCGGCATGGTGAACTGGTTTTGCGCGGTGAGCGGCGTCTCCACAAAACCTGGGTTGATCACACTCACACCGATGCCGCTGTCTTGTAAATCCAAATACAAAGCCTCGGCCAAATGGGTGAGCGCGGCTTTGCTAGGACCGTAAGCCAAGCTTTGCGGCAAGCCGCGGTAACCGGCGACGCTGGACACCAAGCTCAGGTGGCCACGACCTTGGGTTATCAAGCTGGGCAACACAGCGTCTAGCAAATACAAAGCACCGTGGTAGTTCACCGCCATGTGCAGCTCCATGCTGGCCAAGTTGTATTGGGTGGCGCGTTGGGGTTGGTAGACGCCTGCGCAGTACACCACCACATCCAAGCCTTGTGCCGTGCTGACTTGCTGCACAGCAGCTTGCATCGCTTGCTTGTCTGTCACGTCCAAAGGCAGCGCCATGCTGCCAGGGTGTTGGTCTGCAAAGTCTTGCAACAAAGCTGCTTGTCGTGCCGATACACACACCTTAGCGCCCTGTGCGTGCAAAGCCTTGGCGCAAGCCAAACCAATCCCGCTGGACGCGCCCACCAACCACACGCTGCGACCTCGCCAGTCGTTCAGCGGTTTGTTGAATGGGCTGAGCCACGCCATGCTCAAATCCGCTTGGTGAACGACAAGGTGACCTCACCCAAAAACACGCCAAACTTGGACATGCTGGCTTTGTTGAGCATCACGCGATCGTTCATCAGGTACATCCAGTCATCGAACTGAACTTCCCATACACGCCCGTCAATCGGCAAAGCCAAGGTGTAGCCCCAGCGAAAGGTGTTGCCTCGGGTGGCGCCATGCGCAAGACCGACCACATCATCGGCCGCGCCGCTGTAGTTGCCGTTGCCAAGGTGTTGCAGTTTCCAAATGCGTTTTTGGGTGCTGCCATCCGAGTACACAAAGTCTTCATCGAGCACGCCTTGCTCGCCGTTCCAACTGCAGTTCATCACCACGGTGAAGCGTTTGACCACGCGCCCCGAGCGGTCGGTGAACACGCCCCAGGCGTCGACCACGCCATTGAAATAGTTTTTCAAGTCGAGTGTTGGTTGTTCTTGGGCATAGTCGTTGATGGACGGGCCGGCACAGCCGCTCGCACCCAAGGCGGTGGCGGCGGCAGCGGATAACCATAAGCGGCGTTTCATACAGACTCCTTATTAAGCGATACACGAGACACTTTGAGCAACAGCAGCAGCGCTAAACATTTCAAAGCACAGGGCAGCAAGGCATACGACCAACTGAGCGCGGCCAAGGCAGGGGCGTCTTGTGCGCCAGGGCTATAGCCCAGCCACTCTAGCAAAGGCAGTGCGACACCCGCGGCCAGTGCCAAGTTAAGCTTGGTGGCGACTTGCCACCAGCCAAAGTAGGCGCCTGCATGGGGGTGTTGCTTATCCTCAATTTGCAGCACGCCGTTGAGCAACGCGCCAGGTGCGATCAAGTCTGCGCCCAGCGCCAAACCCGATAGCGCACAAATGACGGTGAAGCCCCACACGTCTCCCGCGCCCAAGGCCAAAGACCAGATGAACACCGCGATCGCCAAGGCCATGCCAGCAGCCCAGCAAGAGCGCAGCCCAAAGCGCGCGATCAAGCGCAGCCACAGCGGCATAGAAATAGCCGCCGCAACAAAGTAAGTGCCCAAAAACTGCGCTTGCATCTCAGCGCCAAGCTGCAGGCGGTCTTGCACGAAAAACACAATCAAGGTGGCCGGAATGGCTGAAGCGATGCCATTGACCATGAAGACGCCCAGCAAGCGAAGAAACACGCTGTCTTGCCAAGGCTGCCAAAGAGAAGACCACCAGCCGCCGCTGTGCGTGTCAGGGCTGGGGGCAGGCTGCACGGCGCCAGTCCAAGACAGCATGGCCAAAACCAACACACCCACAAACACCGACACCAATTCAGCGATTCCAGCCAAGCCAGACACCAAGGAGGCCAAGATCACACCGGCCAAACCCAAACCTTCACGCCAGCCCACCAAGCGACTGCGCGCCAAGCTGTCTCCGCCCATGCGAGCGCCCCAGGCTTGCAGCGCAATGGTCAGAACGCTGTAGCTGAGGTAACACACCAGCAGCAAAGCGCCGACCAGCAGCAGCAAATCGGCTTGTCCCACGCTTCGCCCGAGCAGCCATTGCGGGAAAAACAAACCGACAAAACTCAGTGCCAACAGCAGAGCTGCTAGCCAGCAACGACGCAGCACACGCTTGGGGCTGTGCGCATAGAGCTTGTCCAACCAATGGCCAATACTGGGGTCGATCAAGGCGTCCAAGGCTCTGGCTAACAACAGCAAGCCGCCAATCAACGAGAGCGACACACCGAACTGGCTGGCAAAGTAATGCGGCCACAGCACATACAAAGGCAGCGCCACAAAAGCCAGCGGCAGCGCAGGCAGTCCCAAACGCACCAAGGCCCAAGCACTTAGCGGGTTGCCAGTGG
>CANNNH010000364.1 GCA_947505915.1 Comamonadaceae bacterium | reverse complement strand
GCGCAGCCTTTCGGACAAAAATCGAAGCAGTCTTTGAGCCAATTGGTTTACAACAAACAAGTGATGGTTGAGTATCAAAAGAAAGACAAATATGGCCGAACCTTGGGCAAGGTGTTGCACAACGGTACAGACGTTTGTTTAGAGCAAATTAAATTGGGCATGGCTTGGCACTACAAGCAATACGAGTCTGAGCAGCCCAAAGAAGACCGCGAAACTTATGCGCAGGCTGAACTTGCAGTAAGAACGAAAACCATCGGCATCTGGAAAGACAAAAATCCAACCCCGCCTTGGGAGTTTAGGAAGCAAAACAAGTAATTTAAGGCAGCCCGGTGTGAGCCAAATTCACTTAGGCATCCGCAATCAGATTAACCCTAATAAAGTCAGCTGGCTTTCTCTGTAATATGAAGATTGTTCCATCAATTTCGGATAAAGACACCATGAAACTGCCATCGCGAACATCCGTTGTCGCCCCTAAAAGAGCCTTTAATCTGGCTATATTCTGCGGGCTGATCAACCTAGGCACAGCACAATTTGCGCACGCACAAGATACCAAGCCTCTGGCCAACAAAAAATTCCGGTTAGTGGTTCCTTTTTCTCCTGGTGGTGGCGTCGATGGATTGGCCAGAGCGGTAGCTGAAAACTTAACGCGCAATGCTGGTGCTGCTGTCATTGTTGAAAACAAACCCGGTGCAGGCGGCAACATTGCGGCGCTTCAAGTTGCAAAATCACAAGTAACTTCATCTGGAGAACTTCAACTCTTAGTGACCAGTGTGAACCACTATGCCAACCCGATCATGGTTCGCAATTCAGGATATGACGCCTACAAAGATTTTGTACCGGTCGCCTATTTGTGCACGTTCCCCTATGCCTTCATTGTGCCGGGCGACAGCAAGTACAACACACTGCCTGAATTTTTGGCAGCGTCGCGCACTTCGCCTAGCACGCTCTCCTGGGCCTTTGGGGGCAATGGCAGCTTGGGTCATTTCTTAGGCGTGGCCATGGAGCAATCGGCCAAAGTCAAAGGCATCCCCGTGGCTTACAAGGGCGGACCAGATCTATTAGCGGCACTGGCCAGCAAGCAAGTCGATATGGCCATCATGTCGGTGCAAAGTTCTACGCCGTTGGTGAAACAAGGTCGCTTAAAGTCACTTGCCGTGGCAGGCCACGTCCGCAATAAAGTCACACCCGATGTGCCAGGCGTGAACGAGGTATTGCCAAGCTATCCCAACATTGTTGGCTTTGTTGCACTTTACGCCCCAGCCAATACGCCGCCTGCTTTACTGGCGCAACTTCACGCAGAAATGAACAAGGTTTTGGTATCTGATGAATACAAGAAACGCCTTGATTCAGATGGTTCAACCGCTTCTATTTTTCCCAACCTAGAAGCACTCAAAGTTTTCTTCGAAAAAGATGGCCAGCAATGGGAAGCTTTAACCCGCAGCACAGGTCTTAAGGTTGAATAAGTTTAATCTAGACAACTCAAATTAATTCGTCCAACATGACTCAAATTACAAATAATCTTTGCGCGTTTTTAGACAATGCGCGACATGCTCAATTGGACGATAAGACCATTGAAAAAGCCAAGCACCACATTGTTGACACCATTGCCGCCATGATTTCTGGCACCGCATTGCATGTGGGTGAAAAAGCACTCAAAGCATTGCCTTCTTTTGAAGGCTTGCCTGAAGCCACTGTATTTGGACAAAGCAAACGCTACCCCGCCTACTGGGCTGCCATGTTCAACGCCATGTTGGCGCACGCAGACGAAACCGACGACTCTCACGAAACATCCATTACCCACCCAGGTTGCGGCATAGTGCCCACTGCCATGGCCATGTCGCAAAGAGAAAAGAAAGGTGGCATGGATTTTATTCGTGCTGTCTGCACAGGCTACGACGTGGGGCCGCGAATCACTGAAGCGCTTGGCGCCATGGCACTGAACAATGCTGGCACTTCTTCTCATGCTATGGGCGCCATCTTTGGATCCGGGGCTTGCGCCAGTGTGTTGGCCAATTTTGACAGTGCGCAAGTGCGCCGTCTGCTTTCGTACCTTGCGCATGAATCTTCTGGCTTGGGATGTTGGATGGCCGAGCACGACCATGTTCAAAAGGCCTATGTCTTTGGCGCAATGGGCGCCAAGAATGCGATTACTTCTGTCTTGTTGGTTCAATCAGGCTGGACAGGTCTTGAAGAAGCCTTGGAAGGCCCACGTACTTTGTTTCAGGCACGTGCCCAGACAGCAAAAGGGCGCAGCATGGAGCCACCATTGGTTTTAGGCCGCGAAATACTGGGCTCCAACATTAAAAAATGGTGTGTGGGCTCGCCGGCTCAAGCGCCCTTAGATTGCTTGCAGGCCTTGCTGCCATCGCTGCCTGCTATGGATCAAATTAAATCGATCTCTGTAGAAATTAGATCCGATGAAGCCTTCATCGTAGACAACCGCGACATGCCCAATATTTGTCTGCAACACTTGGTCGCGCTGTATCTGGTTGATAGAAAACTCTCTTTTGAATCTGTGCATGATCCAAAGAGAATGACCGATCCAAGCATCAAAGAACTACGCAGCAAAATTAAACTCATTGCCAGCGAGGCTTTGATGAAATCGGGTGGTAGGCAAGCCATTGTGAATATTTCTACAAACGATGGCCAAACTTTTCACAAGCATGTTCAACACGTGCGTGGCACTTGGGGCGATCCAATGCCAAGGTCTGAGATTCACGAAAAGGCCAAAGATTTGTTAGAGCCTGTCATTGGCGCAGCATCTACCGAGAAATTGTTGACATCTCTTTGGAATCTAGAAAACTTAGACGCAAACGCTTTGGATCAGCTTATCAATTCAGCACAGCCCGCCTAATTGGCCCGGTTTAGCTAACAAGGACCCTCATGAACGCCACATTGCCTCTCAGCGGAAGAACCGCTTTAATTACCGGCGGTACTCGCAACATTGGTAGAGGTGTTGCGCTTCACTTGGCAAAACTGGGCGCCAACGTCTGCATCAACAGTCGGCAAAAAGATGCCGATTCAGAAACAACATTGGCACTCATTGCCGAATTAAATGGAAACGCTTTTCACTTTCCTGCCAACATTGCCAATGAAGACAATGTGAACCAAATGGTGAAGCAAACAGTGGCTCAATTTGGGGGCGTCGATATTTATGTTCATTC
>CANNNH010000363.1 GCA_947505915.1 Comamonadaceae bacterium | reverse complement strand
GCGCAATGGGTAGCCATTCCGCATACGCCTTGAACCTCAGGAGTGATTGACCATGTTGTACGCCAGCCCCCGAAACTTTGCCATGCCCTTGGTACTCTCTTGTGCCCTGATGTCTTCGGTCTGGGCTGCTGAGTCTCCACGCCAAGCACCTTTGGAGTTGCCCAAAGAGTTCATGTCCGCAGAAGTCACCCCTGCGAAAAAGCCCATGTCCAAGTCCATCAAATTGGTCAAGGCAGATATTGCCCAAGAGCCAGTGCCCGCAGCGTCTTCTGCGGTGGCCAAACCTGTGGCTCCCGTTGGCAAGCCGCTGCCTGAAGAAATGGTCGCTCCCGTCTGGAAAACCCATACCGTGGTGGCCGGTGATACTTTAGATAAGCTGGTTAAAAAATACTATGGCAACAGTCCCCTCAAACCCGAGGTTTTGCGTGACTGGGTGGTGGTGAACAACCCCAAGGCCTTCACCAAAGTCAACACCAAAAAGCTGCAACCTGGCACTGTGCTGAACTTGGCCGACCAAGCCGAGTTGATTCAAAAACTCATGCCAAGTGCTGTTTCTAAAACCAATGTCGAGCCCAATAGCCCGCCTGCCAACCCCTTGCCTGCACCCGTGGGTGGTGCGGCGGCACATCAAGGCGGCAACTTCCAAGCGCTGGTAGAGCCCAACAAACGCAACTGGGTGCGTTACCCCTGATAAGCCCTCGATGCTTGGCCCCGATGTCGTCAGTACTGCCAGCCGGATAGGGCCAGTCCAGGCAGAAAACCGCTCGGTCTGGGTGCAAACACCGGTGGCGCAGCAACTAGGCTTGCGGGACGGGCAAATCGTGCAAGCCACGGTCGAGGTGCGCGATCAGCGCGTACGTCTTTACTTAAAAGATTTCTTTTTCGAGCTACCTAACGGCTGGGTGCTCAAAGACGGCGACAAACCTTTTTTGCGTGTCAGCCACAACGCAGGCAGTTGGGGCTTTTTGATCCAAGCCCATCCCAACGGCCAAGCACCTGCTGCCACAGCCATACCGGTGAACCAGTTGTTTGGCTTGAACCCTGGCTCGGTACTGCCCACAGAGGCGGCGCAACCCGAACCGCAGTCCAACCGCTTGGGCATGTTGCTGATTCACCCGCCTGGCTTTGCCACTTTTTCAAAGTTGCTGAGCGATGTAGCGCAAGGCAGTTTGAGCACCCAAGCCGAAAGTGGGCCGTTGTTGCAACGCCTTTTGCAGCAACGCAATTCCATGGCGCAAATGAACCCCAGCATGTTGCGCAAAGCGGTGATGGGTCAGGCCCGCAGTATTGAAAACATCTTGTTGCAAGGCCAAGCAGCAGCAGACGACCCCAAGACCTTGTTGAAAACTTTATTGGGCTTGCTCAGCGAAGAGGGCAACAACAAGGATGTGTTGCGCCAAGTGGAAGATGCCTCGACAGAATTTGAGGCTGCACAAGCTCAGAGCGCACAAAAAATGCAGCAAGGTGAGCTGTCCTTGCATGTCATCTTGCCCTTTATCGATGCCGATCCTGTGGACTTGCATTTCCAGCGCCCCCCGCGCAAAAAAGGCCAAGAAGAGCAGCCTTTGAGTGTGGACATCCATTCGCGCAGCCGTGTGCTGGGTGAGGTATGGTTGAACACTCAAATTTCCAAAGGCAATGACGTCGATTTGGTGATGTGGGCATTGCGCGGCGAGGTCGCGCATTTAGCGAAAGAGCGCTCGGGCGAATTGGGTCTAGAACTGGGCTCTTCAGGGCTGCAGTTGCAGTCGTTTCAAGTCTTCAACGCCCCGCGTCCACTGGCGCGGGTGGGCGAGTCCTCGGGCACCCGTGGCTCGGTCATCGATTTAAGGGCTTAAGACCATGAAAGCACCTTTGGAAGCGGTTGCCCTTGAATACGGCAAACAAAAAACCCCCCGCGTGGTGGCCAAAGGCCACGAGGAGTTGGCGCTGCGCATCATCACTGAGGCCAAGCGTCAAGGTATTTACGTGGCCGAAGACCCGCAGTTGCTGGCGCTGCTCAGCCGTCTCGATGTGGGGGAAGAAATCACGCAAGACATGTACACCGCTGTGGCAGTGATTTTGTCGTGGGTGTATTGGCTAAAGGGAATGCAGCCTGGCGACGAGGCCAAGGACGAGCCTGAAGCTGATCAGGCGGCGAAGGCCTGATTAAGCTTCGCTATAACCGCGCATACGGCGCAAGCGTTTGATTTGACCTAAGCGGTCATAGACCTCCACGGGGCTGGTGGGGTCATTCACATTCAAGCTTTCCAAAGCGCCACGGATGGCGTCGAGTTTGCGCAAAATCAAAATTTCATTGCGCCGGTGCATATCGCGGCAGGTCGCCATGCGGGTGCGAAACGGCGTCCATTCGGGGCCCAATCGATCCGCATCCTCGGGCTGGCGCACGCCAGTGAGTTGCGTGAGATCGGCCAGGATATGGTTTTTTTCGTTCAGCAGTTCTTCAAACGCATCCAAGTCTTGCTCTTTGAGGGCATTGAATTCCTCGTCGAGCAAATCTACCAAACGGTCTAACTGCACATCGGCGTAAGACACAGCTTGGGGTACTTCTATCGAAGCTAGGGCATTCATGGAACAGTCCTTGGGGAGGTCAGATCATTTTTTCCAACGCAACAAAGTTTTCGGCAATGCGACGTGGGTCAATTGGGTAAGCACCGTCACGCAATGCAGCTTTGATGGATTCGACCTTGGCACGGTCAAAGTCTGGTACATCTTTGATGCGTTGAGAGATTTTGCTCAGGTTGACCGTGTCAGCACCAGGCGCGGCAGGCGCAGGTGTGGATTTGGCTTCCACAGCGCTGTCGTTCTTGCCAGCACTGGGCTTGGCGTCGAGTTTGGCAGCTGTCGTGCGTGACGCCGAGAGGTTAGCCATTCGAGAGTTATTGGATACAGGGTCAGACATGTTGAATCCTTAGGGTAAAAGTGACGAGACTAATTAAGTCTCGACGTTGGTAGTATCGACCCCAAATCTTGAGACTTGAGGCCAACGAAGTAAAAAAAGCGGGTAAAGTTGGAAAAAAGCATTTTGTACTCATTACAAGCCGCGTGCCGTGTTCATGCCAGTGATGACCGCTGACAATAATCGACCCGACTCAGGGTTTTTCAAGCGAATTTGGTCGCCCAAGGTGCCATCTTGCTGGGCTTCAGCCCGAACAGTGATCAAAAAGCCTTTG
>CANNNH010000362.1 GCA_947505915.1 Comamonadaceae bacterium | reverse complement strand
TACGCCGGTTGGAGCTTTGTGAAAGCCGAAGACTTTGGGCGTTTGCGTTATGGATCGGAACTGATGAACATTTCCTTCGATCCCTCCCGTGCCCATGAATTTGCCAGCTACGCGTTTGACGATAGTGGCAACCCGGCCAGCAAACAAATGTTGATTGAAGGCGGAATATTAAAGCGCGGCCTGGGCTCGCTGGAGTCGCAACAGCGCTCGGGTATTGAGGGCGTAGCGAATTTCCGATCGGCCTCGTGGAACCGTGCCCCCATTGACCGCATGGCCAATATCAATCTGGAGCCAGGCGATAGCACTTTGGAGGAGTTAATCGGCCAAGTGCAGCACGGCATATTGATGCATACCAACCGGTCTTGGTCGATTGATGATTACCGCAATAAATTTCAGTTTGGATGCGAGTACGGCCAATTGATCGAGCATGGGCGCTTAGGCGCCGTGGTGCGCAACCCCAATTACCGGGGTGTCAGCATCGATTTTTGGAACCGCCTGGCAGGGGTAGGCCGCGATGATGAGGTCCACGGCACGCCTTATTGCGGCAAGGGTGAACCCAGCCAGGTGATACGGGTCGGGCACGCGTCGCCCCCGTGCTTGTTCCGCGGCGTGGAAGTGTTTGGAGGTCAGGCATGAACCCCCTGGATTTTTCCAAGCAAACCAGCCTGCTGTTGGATGCAATGTGTGAACGGCTTTTTGCGAACTTGCGCGCGGGCGAAGATGTCACCGTCAGTTTGGAAGCAGAGGAAACCCTGTACCTGCGCTTGAACAATAACCGGGTCAGGCAAAACACCGACGTGACCCAACGCGTATTGCAGATAAGGTACCAAGGCGGCGGTCGTACCATTGACCATGGCATGAATTTGAGCGGCCAGGTCGATACGGATTGCCGCAGCATTGACGCTGTCCTCGAACGCTGCCGCCTCGATGCCGCGGTATTGCCGCAGGACCCTTTCCAGGTGCCAGTGCAAAACCATGGCAGCAGCCGTGAGGTGTTTAGGGGCCAGCTCCTGGCGCCCCAAGCACTCATACCGGCCATCGTGGAGCCGGCCGGTGGCTGTGATCTGGTGGGGTTTTATGCTGGAGGCGTGGTCATTAGTGCCAACCGTAATTCAAAGGGGCAAAACCATTGGTTTGAAACCGAAAATTTCTTCTTTGATTATTCTCTTTACAACGGACCACAGGCCGTCAAAGGCGTTTATGCCGCTTCCACCTGGAATGCCCCTGACTGGGCGGCCAACCTGGAGCGTAGCAAGGCCTCGCTGCACTTGCTCAAGCGCCCCATGCAATCGGTCCAGCCGGGCGCTTACCGCAGCTATTTTGCGCCGGCCGCCTTTGCCGATTTGCTGGGCATGATGTCCTGGGGTGCTTTGTCTGCAGCGGCCTGGAAGCAGGGCCGCAGTCCTTTCAAAAAGCTGATGGAAAAAGAGCTGCAGCTCTCGCCCCTGCTTTCGGTGTCTGAAAACTTCGGCATGGGCTTGACGCCGCGCTTTAATGATCTGGGTGAAGTTGCGCCCCAGTGTTTGGGCTTGATCGAGGCCGGCACTTTGAGCAATTTGCTGGTGAGTTCGCGCAGTGCCAAGGAATACGGATTGCAAACTAACGGTGCCTCAGGCCACGAATCGCCGCGCGCCCTGGATGTGGCAGCAGGGAGCTTGGCCGATCAGGATGTTTTGGGCGCCTTGGGCAGTGGCCTGTACCTTTCGAATTTGCATTATTTGAACTGGAGCGATCCGGTGTCGGCGCGTGTTACCGGTATGACGCGCTATGCCTGCTTTTGGGTAGAAGGCGGTGAGATCGTCGGGCCAATCAACAACCTGCGCTGGGATGAAAGCCTCTACAACGCCCTGGGACCACAATTGCTGGCACTGGGAAATCAGGCCGAAGTTTCCCCTGAAGTCGGCACCTATTCAAAACGTTCCCCTGGCGGGGTGCGCGCACCGGGCGCCTTGATCGACGCCTTTCATTTCACTTTGTGATCAGCCACGCGCATTGCGGGCAGTGCGCGACAATCCCGCCATGGAACGAAAAATACTGCTCGCGGGCGGCGGCATAGGCGGCTTGGCCACGGCCTTCGCCTGTGGCCATCGGGGCATGGCGACCCAGCTATTTGAACAAAAGCGGGTGCTCTGCGAAGTCGGAGCCGGTGTGCAACTGGGGCCAAACGCGGTGCGTTTGCTCGAAGGCTGGGGCCTGCGCGCAGCGCTCGATGCGGTGGCTTGTTTCCCGCAGCGGCTGGAGGTGCGCAGCGCGCAAAGCGGCGCATTGCTGGGGGCTCTGCCTTTGGGCGCGCGCGCGCTGCAGCGCTATGGTGCGCGTTACGCCACGATTGCGCGCATCGACCTGCACACTTTGCTGCACCGTGCCGTGCTGGCCCAGGGCCTGGCCGAGATACACCTGGGGCGCGCAGCGCAACGCGTCAGCCAGGATGCCAGCGCGGTTGAGCTGACGACCGATGACGAGCGTAAGCGCCGCGCCAATGTGCTGATTGCCGCCGATGGCCTGTGGAGCCATGTGCGCGACTTTTTGCGCCAGGATGTACATCCGGTTTTCAGCGGCCATCTGGCCTACCGCGCTATGGCCAAGCAGACCGATTTGCCGCAGGCCTTGCGCAGCAATTGCGTTACCGTGTGGTTGGGTCCGGCCATGCATGCAGTGCAATACCCGGTGCAAAGTGGCGAAGTGCTCAATCTGGTGGTCATCGTCGAAGGGTCGGCGCCTGGTGATAGACAGGATTGGGAGCAAGCCGCACTGCGCAGCGACTTAAGGACTCGTATGTCAAAGGCAGATGTCGGGCTGCAGGATTTGGTGGGCTCTATGGCGCAGTGGCGGCTTTGGCCCTTGAACGGTTTGCCGCATCTGCGCGGCCCGCAGGACATGGCGTTTGGCCGCATTGCATTGCTGGGGGACGCTGCCCACCCCATGTTGCCCTATCTTGCGCAGGGCGCTGGCATGGCCATAGAAGACGCCGCTGTGCTGGCGCGCTGTCTGCACCAAGGCCCGGCAGACGATGCCAAAGCCTTGCTGCACTACGCCTCTTTGCGTTGGAAGCGCAATGCGCGCGTGCAGGCCAGGGCCCAGCGCAATGGCGAAATTTTCCATGCCACCGGTCTGAAGGCCTGGGGTCGGGATACGGCTATGCGCTGGATGGGCGCGCGCCTTTTAGATATGCCT
>CANNNH010000361.1 GCA_947505915.1 Comamonadaceae bacterium | reverse complement strand
GACCAAACACCGCAAACACTGCCTTGCCAATTTATGACAAAGCATTTTCATTATCCGCTATTTGTACAGTTTGCAAGCGATTTTTTTGATAATGCACTGGAAAAATATACCAATATTTAATATTTGAGCCCGATTAACTGCAATATCTAGGGAAAACCCTGCGACTTACCAATTGGCCTCACGCTCCGGGCTAACGCTGATTTTGTGGATAGAGAGGTCGGCGCCATCAAATTCTTCCTCCTGACTCATACGCAAACCAAAAGTCATTTTCAGCACACCATAAACCAGGAACCCGCTTAAAAGCGCCCACACCACGCCGATCAGCGTACCGGCACACTGCGCACCGAAACTAACGCCACCCAAGCCGCCCAAAGCAGGCAAGCCGAAAATGCCAGCGGCCAAGCCACCCCAGGTGCCACATAAACCGTGCAAAGGCCAAACGCCCAGCACATCATCAATCTTCCATTTGTTTTGCGTTAGCGTGAAGGTCACCACGAAAATCGCGCCGGCCACGCCGCCAACCACCAGCGCGCCCAGCGGGTGCATCAAATCCGAGCCCGCACACACCGCCACCAAGCCGGCCAGGGGCCCGTTATGCACAAAGCCCGGGTCGTTCTTGCCCAGAACCAAGGCCACCAAAGTACCGCCCACCATGGCCATTAAAGAATTCACCGCCACCAGGCCGGACACTTTATCCAGGGTTTGAGCGCTCATCACATTGAAACCAAACCAGCCCACCGTCAGCACCCAGGCGCCCAGCGCCAGAAACGGGATGCTTGAGGGCGGATGGGCCGAAATCGCGCCGTCTTTGCGGTAGCGGTTGCTGCGCGCACCCAGCAAAAGCACGGCGCCCAGGGCGACCCAGCCACCTACGGCATGCACCACCACGCTACCGGCAAAGTCATGAAACTCCGCGCCGGTATGCGCCAGTAGCCAGGCCTGGACGCCAAACCTCTGGTTCCATGCCAGGCCTTCAAACAGGGGATAAATCAGCCCCACCAAAACGGCTGTGGCGATGAGTTGGGGCCAGAATTTGGCGCGCTCGGCGATACCGCCTGAAACAATTGCCGGAATGGCTGCTGCAAAAGTCAACAGAAAAAAGAATTTCACCAGGCCATATCCGTTGTTGGCTGCTAATTGTTCAGCGCCCACGAAGAAATGGGTGCCATAAGCTACGCTGTAGCCAACGGCGAAATACACCACGGTGGAGACCGAAAAATCAGCCAGGATTTTTACCAGTGCGTTGACCTGGTTTTTGCGCCGCACCGTACCCAATTCCAGAAAGGCGAATCCGGCGTGCATGGCGAGCACCATAACGGCGCCTAACAAAATAAATAAGGTATTTGCGCCCTGTTGCAGTGCATCCATGGGTGGTTCCTAGTGGGGATATGCTTTGTTTTGGTGCAAATTGAATACTTGCACCTTATGCGCACTAAAAGTAAGCAAAATTTACGCCAAATTTGCCAGGGCTTTGCACCAATCCGGTTCCGGGTGCGCTAGCTTGTATGCCTGCGATGGCTGCTACGGGGGACAATCGCCCCATGCCCCGATTTCAAGCCAGGCGCCATCGGGCCACATAAAAAACTACGCATGGAAGCATTCCTGGTCTCCACCGGCATCGTTGCCCTGGCCGAAATGGGCGACAAAACGCAATTGCTGGCACTGATTTTGGCGGTGCGTTTTCGCAAGCCCGTTCCTATCGTGTTGGGCATCTTGGTGGCCACTATCGTCAACCACGGCTTGGCCGGTGCGCTGGGGGCCTGGTTGACACAGGTCATCGGGCCAGACCTCTTGCGCTGGGTGCTGGGTGCATCGTTTATCGCCATGGCGGTATGGATGCTCATACCGGACACCATCGATGATGAGGAGGAGGGACAGGAGCCGCGTTGGGGCGTGTTCGGCACCACGGTCGTCGCGTTTTTTCTGGCCGAAATGGGCGACAAAACCCAAATCGCCACCGTGATGCTGGCCGCGCGCTTTGATGCCTATTACTGGGTCGTCGCGGGCACCACCTTGGGCATGATGCTGGCCAATGTGCCCGTGGTTTATTTGGGCGAGCGCGTGACCCGAATGGTACCGATCCGCGTGGTGCATATCGTCTCGGCGCTGGTATTTGCGGTGCTGGGCGTGCTGGTGCTGCTGCCAATCTAAACCGCAACGCACAAACCGGCGTTGCTATACTTTGCTTACAGCGCCAATTTGCTCCAGCTTGCGGGCGCTTAATAAATTCAGCTAAACACGGACCCCCGCGATCTTTGCTTGACCCGGCCCCGCGCTTAGCGTTGCCGGGTTTTGTTTTTTTATGTTGATTGCCACACCCCAGTCCCTGCATTTTGAGGCGCCGCTGCCTTTGCAAAGCGGCGCGTCTATCCGCGCCTATGACCTGGCTTTTGAAACCTACGGCACGCTCAACGCAGACAAATCCAATGCGGTGCTGATTTGCCATGCACTCAATGCCTCGCACCACGTGGCCGGCGTCTATGCGGGCCAGCCCAAATCCGAAGGATGGTGGGACAGCATGATCGGGCCGGGCAAACCGCTGGACACACATCGTTTTTTTGTGATCGGCGTGAACAACCTGGGCTCGTGCTTTGGCTCCACCGGCCCCATGCATACCAACCCCGACAGCGCAGAAGGCCAGGTCTATGGCGCTGACTTTCCGGTGGTCACTGTGGAGGACTGGGTGGACGCGCAGGCACGCTTGCTCGACCGGCTGGGCATTCAAACCTTGGCCGCCGTCATGGGCGGCAGTCTGGGCGGCATGCAAGCACTGGCCTGGACGCTGCAATACCCCCAGCGTGTGCGCAGAGCAGTCGTCGTGGCCAGCGCCCCGAACTTGACGGCAGAGAACATCGCGTTCAACGAAGTGGCGCGCCGCGCCATCACCACCGACCCGGATTTCCATGGCGGTCACTTTTATCGCCACGGCGTCGTGCCCAAGCGCGGCTTGCGCATCGCACGCATGATCGGGCACATTACTTACCTGAGCGATGATGTAATGAACGCCAAGTTCGGCCGCCAATTGCGCCATGCGGTGCAAGATGCGGTGGCCAGCACCGACTACCGTTACAGCACCCAAGAGGTGGAGTTCCAAATAGAAAGCTACTTGCGCTACCAGGGCGACAAGTTTGCCGATTACTTTGACGCCAATACCTATTTGCTGATCACCCGTGCACTGG
>CANNNH010000360.1 GCA_947505915.1 Comamonadaceae bacterium | reverse complement strand
CAGCGGCCGGCGCAAGCCCTATGCCCGGGTGGACGAGGCGGGTGCGCGGCAAATCTTCATCCGCGAAGCCTTGGTCGACGGTCAACTCGATGGGGATTGGCCTTTTTTGCGCGCCAACCAAGGCTTGTTGACCCAGGTCGAAGCCTTGGAGCACAAATCGCGCCGCCAAGATGTGTTGGTGGACGACGCCATCATTGAGGCTTTTTACGAGGCCCAGCTGCCGCCCCAGGTCAACAGCCGGCGCAGCTTGCAGCAGTGGTACGAGAAAGCCCGCGTCGACCAACCAGAGCTCTTGTGCATGGGGCGCGAAGACCTGATGCGCCACAGCGCCACCAGCGTGACGGCCCAGGCCTTTCCCAATGCCCTCCGTTTGGGGGGTGTGGATTGCCGCGCCGAGTATTTGCATGCACCGGGTGACGCGCGCGACGGCATCACGGTCAGTGTGCCTTTGTTTGTGCTGAACCAAGTCAGCGAAGAACGCACCGAGTGGTTGGTGCCCGGCATGCTCAAAGACAAAATTCAAGCCCTGCTCAAAAGCCTGCCGCAAAAGCCGCGCTCGCGCTTTGTGCCCTTGCCCGAGGCCGCCGCCAAACTGGCCCAGGTCATGGGCGATCACGAGGCTTTTGGTCTGGGCTCTTTGACCGACGCTTTGTTGGCCCGTGTGCGGGTACAAACCAGTTTGGACGTGAAACGCGCCGACTTCAAACTCGACATGCTCAGCCCGCATTTCTTCATGAATTTGCGCGTGGTCGACGAGCACGGGCGGCAATTGGGCATGGGCCGCAACCTGGGCGCGCTCAAGGCCGAATGGGGCAACCAAGCGCGTGGGGCGTTTCAGGCTTTGGCCCAGCTCAAAAGCCTCAGCCCTGCCGCCAACCCCCAAGCTGTCGCCATTGCCGCAGTGGCCTCACCCGTCGCAGGTGCTGCCGCTGTGCCCATGGCCCCGGCGGCTGCGTCCAGCCCCCAGACGGGCCGACCCAAAGGGGCCGTGGCCACCGATCAAAAGTTCACGGCATGGACTTTTGGCGAATTGCCTGAACTGATGGAGATTCGCAAGTCTGGCCAGGTGCTGGTGGGCTTTCCCGCCTTGGTCGACATGGGGGACGGCGTGTGCATCGAGGTGTTTGACGAGCCCGAAATGGCCGCGGCCAAACACCGCGCGGGCTTGCGGCGCTTGTTTGCTTTGCAAATTAAAGACGCGCTCAAATACTTGGAAAAAAACATCCCCGATTTACAAAAAATGGCGGTCGCCTACATGCCCCTGGGCAGCGTGGAGGAGCTGCGCGGTCAAATCTTGGATGTGGCCTTGGACCGGGCTTTTTTGCTCGACCCCTTGCCCAGCGATGAAGCCGCTTTTCAGCGCCGATTGGCCGACGGGCGTGGCCGTTTGACCCTGATCGCCCAAGAGGTGGCGCGCTTGGTGGGCACGGTGTTGGTCGAATACGCCTTGGCGGTGCGCAAGATCAAAGACACCAAAAACGCCCCTGAGGCCACGGCCGACTGTGCTCAGCAGTTGCAGCGCTTGATGCCCAAAAACTTTGTGGCTGCGACCCCCTGGCCACAGTTACAACACTTTGCCCGCTACCTCAAAGCCGTGGTGTTGCGCTTGGACAAATGGCGTGCCGACCCAGCCCGCGACACCCAACGTTTGGGTGAATTGAAGCCCCAAGAGCAGCGCTATTGGCGTTTGGTGGCCGAGCGCAAAGGGGTGGTGGACGATCGCATGCTGGAGTTTCGCTGGCTGCTTGAAGAGCTGCGGGTGAGCTTTTTTGCCCAAGAATTGCGCACCCCGCAACCGGTCAGCGCCAAGCGCTTGGACAAGGCCTGGGCACAGCTCAACCACTGAGCCCATTCGAGCCTGGTGGTAAGCCAAGCTCAGAGTCGGGCCAAGCGCTCCAAAGCCAGGTTCAAGGTCTCGTCTTTTTTGGCAAAGCAAAAGCGAATCACCCGCTGGTCAAAACCATCGGCATAAAAGGCCGACAAGGGAATCGCGGCCACGCCCACCTCGCGCGTGAGCCACTGGCAAAAGTCACTCTCACTCAGGTTTTTTTCCGCGACCTTGAGCTCATCAATGCGCACACACTGAAAGTAGCTGCCCTCGCTGGGCAACAACTTGAAGGCGGTGCGGGCCAAGCCCGCGCGAAACAAGTCGCGCTTGCGGGCGTAAAAAGCAGGCAAGCCCATGTAGGGTTCGGTGTTGGCCATGAAGCGCGCCAAACCGTGCTGCACCGGGGTGTTGACGGTGAAGACATTGAATTGGTGAACCTTGCGAAACTCAGCGGTCAGGCTGGGTGGGGCAGCGCAATAGGCCACTTTCCAACCGGTGACATGGTAGGTTTTGCCAAAGCTCGAGATGATGAAAGCGCGTTCGGCCAAGCCCGGGTAAGAAGCGGCGCTGCGGTGCACCAGCGGGGCATACACCATGTGTTCATACACCTCGTCGCTGATCAGCAGCACCTGGGTGGGGGCCAAGATTTCTTGCAGCCGCAGCATGTCGGCATCGCTCCACACCGTGGCGCTGGGGTTGTGCGGCGAGTTGATCAGCATGGCGCGGGTGCGCGGGGTGATGGCGGCGCTGATGCGGTCAAAGTCGGGCCGAAAGCTCCCCGGGGTGAGCGGCACACGCACCACGGTGCCGCCGGCGAGTTCAATGTTGGGGATGTAGCTGTCGTAGCAAGGCTCGAGCACGATCACCTCGTCACCGGCGCGCACCACCGCCAAGATGGCATTGATGATGGCTTGGGTGGCCCCAGCGGTGACGGTGATTTCGCTCACCGGGTCATATGACTTTTGGTACAGGGTTTGAACTTTTTGGGCGATGGCTTGGCGCAACTCCAACACACCCAGCATGGAAGGGTATTGGTTCAGGCCTTCGCGCATCGCGTCACTGACCGCATCGATCAGGGCCGGGTCACAACCAAAGTCTGGAAAGCCTTGGCCCAAATTGACCGCTTGGTGCTCTGTGGCCAATGCCGACATCACGGTGAAGATGGTGGTGCCCACGTTGGGCAGTTTGGTCTCAATAATGGGTGTCATGGTCAATCAACGGGTTCAAGGTGGGTTGCTAGGGGTTGCCATCCAAGGCGTTTGCATGGCCGCTTGAAGGCTTTTTGGGGTCAGTTCAGGGCTCAGCATGTGGGCAAACTCATACACAAAATTGCGCAAATAAGCGCCGCGTTT
>CANNNH010000359.1 GCA_947505915.1 Comamonadaceae bacterium | reverse complement strand
GAAAAAAAGCCCAACCGCCACTGCCACCAAAGGCATGCTGGAGCAGCAAGCTTTGCGCCAAGCTTTCCATCCAAATCAATATTTACAAGCCAAAACACTGGGCTCTAAAGGCATGGGTGTGCTAGCCCCAGGCGGACATTTCGCTAAACAGCTGCCACCAGCCCAGCCCCATGAGGCAAAGTCCAGCGTGGCTGAGGCCGAACACCACAAATCACCAGTTGATGCCAAGGATTCGGCTCAGCCAAACCAACAAGCAGACACTTCCACGAAAAAGGCCAGCCAGCCAGATGAACTTGCACCACAAAAAAATCAAAGCTTAGAGCGAGCCGACGAAAAAGCTGCCAATGCCAAGGCAGTGGCCTCTCAAGAGGGACAAGCCTTGCAGTCGATTACCCTGAGCCCTGAGGTTGAGATCATCACCGTGACCCAACCAGAAACCAGCGAAAAAAGCTTGACCGATTTCGCTTTGGCCATGGGCTTAGACGCCACCCAAATCAAAGCCTTGTTGGGCGATGACGCAGCAGCTGAGGCGCTGGCCAATTCGCCCGCTACAACCACCCAGCAAATCTTGGTCATGAACAATATGCCCGTCATTGGCCCGAGCAACCCCCTCACAAGCGCGGCCCCATCCCTTAGCGGCGTGGCCATCAATACCCTAAATACCTCGAGTACCTCCGCCCAAGCGGCACTAGGTACACAAGCGGCACTAGGTACACAAGCGGCACTAGGTACACAAGCGGCACTAGGTACACAAGCGGCACTAGGTACACAAGCGGCACTTGGCACACAAGCGGTTCTCAGCCAAGCCCTGCCCCTCGCGCCCGAAGTCAGCACCTTGGCCAACAGCAATGTGATGAACGAAGACATGAAGCCCATCGGCTTGGAAGTCCAGTGGAGTTCTGCCTCCGCCGACTTGGCAGCAAACAAACAACTCAACCCGAGCGCCAACTTGACACAGGCAGTCGTTGCACAAGCAAGCGAAACGCCAGACAACATCAGCACCTTGGCAGTGTTGTCGATGATGGACGCGGATTTGCGCCCAGAAGACATTGACCGCTTGAATGAAGAATTCGACAAGCTCAGCGCCATAGATGACAGCAGCACGTCGAAAGAAGGCACCTCAGGTGGTGGCGTGGCAAGCAACCGAAGTGCTTCGCCAAGCAGCGCCTCCCCCGCCCAGACCTTGAAAACCCACCCTGACATGGCGCAGACCTTTGAAAAACTCAGTCAAAAATTAGCCACCGAGATGGCCAGTCGCATGAACGACCAACTGAACGCGGGTGAATGGAAGATGAAATTCGCCCTCAAGCCCGCCAGTTTAGGTTTGGTTGACGTACAACTTGAAATGCGTGATGGACAATTAAGCGCCCAGTTCCAAGCCGAGAACGGCTTGACCAAAGAATTGATTCAAAATGGCAGCACCCGCTTGAAAGAAGCTTTGGCTGAACTTGGCATGAACAATGCATATGTTTCTGTAGGACAGGATAACCGTCAGTCGTCGCAAGGTGGCTCCGGACAATCTGGCCAGCGCCAAGCCGCAGGAGACAATCGTGTCACACTTGGCGCAAACGGCGTGGCCAAAGAAGAAAACGCAGCAACACCAGCGCGTCACAGTAACAGTGCATTGTTTGACACTTTTGCATGACGACACAATGAATGAAAGAGGAGTAAATCATGGCAACAGCAGCACCTGAAGCGACCCCTGCAGAGGGCTCAGAAGAACCGAAAAAGAAAAAACCGATTTTGCTGATCGCAGGTATCGCGGTCTTGGCTCTCGTGGTGACAGTTGGCGTGGCCTTTGGTACTTTGTATTTCTCTGGTTTTTACGAGAAAAAAGCCGAACTCGCCGCCATGGACAAGCTCGAAGAACTTGAAGCAGCGGCAACGAAAGCCAAGGATGAAGCGCCTTCAAAGCTAAAGAAAGAAGCGCCCGAAGCCACCCGCTTTGAAAAGAACTATTTCCAAATTGAAAAAGAGCTGATGACCAACATCACGGGCTCCAAGAAAGTCATGGTCGTGCAACTCGCCGTCATGACCCACTACGACACCCGCGTGTTCGACAACATCAAAAAGCATGAATTCGCACTGCGTTCGGCCATGCTCGATATCATGCGCCAGTCCACAGAAGCTGATGTCAGCAAGCCCGACTTTCGCAAAGAACTCGCCGTCAAGCTCAAAGACATCATGAATGAGATGCTTGAGCAATACGAAGACTTTGGCGGCATCGAAGAAGTCATGTTCACATCCTTTGTGATGCAATAAACCTCCCATGGCAACCCGACCCAATTTACTCAGTCCCGAAGAACTCACGGCCTTGGCCGAGGGTTTGAAGGACGGATCGCTCGAATCGGACACTGGTTTCAATACCAAGGTCCGGGTGCGCAAACACGATCTGGCCAGCGAGAACAGCAGCTTGGGCGTGAATGTGTCGGCCATCGACATGATCAACGAGCGGTTCATCCGAATGTTTCGTTTGGGTTTGCTGGAAGTTTTGCGCACCACCCCCCGCGTGAACCCGACACGGGTACAAATTTTGAAGTTTGGCGATTACATCAAAACTCTCAAAGCACCCTTGTCGGTGAATACGGTCCGCATCAGCCCGATGCGCGGCAACTCGGTCATCATCATCGACCCCAATGTGGTGTTCAGTTCATTGGACAGCTTTTTTGGCGGTTTTGGCAAAGGCGTTTCCGACCTGCCACCTGGTCGGATGTTCACCGCCACCGAAACCCGCATCATTCATATCATTCTCAGCGTGTTTTTCCGCTCGCTCAAAGAGGCATGGGCGCCAATTTTGGAAATCGACTGCGAACAAGTCAGTGCCGAGATCAACCCCCAGTTTGCACAAATTGCCGACGAAAACGACTTGGTGGTGCTGACCCGCTTTGACGCCGAAGCCACAGCTTCGGGTGGCAAAGGATTCATGGATTTGGTCTACCCCTACGCCACTTTGAAGCCTTTGCGTGACTTGCTGCGCAACCGCGTATCCACCAGTGACGGAAACGATGAATCCGACAAAATTTGGCGCGAAGACTTGGCGGTTGCCGTTGGCGACTCAGAGCTCGATGTGCGCGTGATGATGGGTGAGATCAAAACCTCGCTCTACCATTTGCGAAACATGAAGGAGGGCGATTTGCTTTTCTTCAAGAAACCCGACCAGGCGCAATTCCTGGCCAACGGCG
>CANNNH010000358.1 GCA_947505915.1 Comamonadaceae bacterium | reverse complement strand
ATGCGCTCCCCAGGACAGCGCTCAGCCACAAGCCCTTGGACATGGTCAGCATCGTTTGGCGGGGAAAAGACGATCGGAAATGTACGTTTGACTTCATGGGCGAATGCTAACCGCATGCCATGTCAGGTCGCTGTCAAGACAGTGACCCCAGTCAATTCAAGATAGCATAGGTCCAGCTAACCCCTTGGAGAGATTTGTGAGCGCACTTTTTAGCGAATTCGAACTCGGCTCCGGCCGTGGGCCCCTCAAACTGGCCAACCGCATTGTGGTGGCACCGATGTGCCAATATTCTTGTGTGGACGGTCTGGCCAGCGACTGGCACCTGATGCACTGGGGCAATTTGCTCAACAGCGGTGCCGGCTTGTTCACCATCGAGGCCACGGCCGTTTCTGAACGCGGTCGCATCACCCCGGGCTGCCTGGGCCTGTACAACGACGCCACAGCCGAGGCCTTGGCCGATGTGCTGGGCCGGGCCCGCCGCCTGGCCCCGCCGGTGCCGGTGTCCATTCAATTGGGTCACGCGGGCCGCAAGGGCTCAAGCCATGTGCCCTGGAACAGCGGCAAGTTGATCCCCCAAACCGAGGGGGGTTGGTGGCCCGAGGCCCCGTCTGCGGTGCCCATCACCGCGACCGAGCCCGCCCCAGAGGCGATCAGCCCAGCGGCCTTGGACGGCATCTTGAAAGACTTTGTCCGCGCTGCCCAGCGGGCGCAAGAGATGGGCATCGAGGCGGTCGAGTTGCATGGCGCCCATGGCTACTTGCTGCATGAGTTTTTGTCTCCCGTCTCCAATCAGCGCAGCGACAACTATGGCGGCAGCTTTGAAAACCGCATTCGCTTCCCCTTGCAGGTGTTTGAAGCCGTGCGCCAGGTTTACAGCGGCAGCTTGGGCATGCGGCTGTCGGCCACCGACTGGGTCGAGGGCGGTTGGACGGGCGAAGAAACAGCCGACTTCTCCCTGCGCCTCAAACAAGCAGGGGCCAACTTCATGCACATTTCTTCAGGGGGTGTTTCGCCGCAGCAAAAAATCAATTTGGTGCCGGGCTACCAAGTGCCGTTTGCCAAAATGGTGAAAGACAAATCAGGCCTGCCCACGATGGCCGTGGGTTTGATCACCGAAGCCGCTCATGCCGAGGCCATTTTGGTCAACCAAGAGGCCGATTTGATCGCTTTGGCGCGCAGCTTTTTGTACAACCCGCGCTGGGCTTGGGCCGCAGCCGCCGAACTCCAAGCTTCGGTGCAAGCCACCCCCGCTTACTGGCGCTGCATGCCGCGCGAGGCGCAGCATATTTTCAACACCGCCAAAGTGGGCATGGGCTAAAAAATTCAACCCAAGCCTGTCGCCCCGTTCAAACCCATGGCGTGGGCATTCAAAGATCGCCCGCTCACCAAGCTCACCCGGGTGCACCTGCCTGCAAGCCCGCGTGCACCGTGGGGTAGCGCAAGCGCAAACCCAGTTCTTGTTTCATGCGGGTGTTTTCCAAGCGCCGAGACTCGCTCATGAAACTCAGCAACATCAGCGGCAACTGGTTGTGGGCGTTGTCGCGCGGCACCCGCGGCGGCCTTGGCAGGCCAAAAATATCAGCCGCTACGTCAAAGTAGTCGCCCATCTTGAGTTGGCTGTCGTCGCTGACGTGGTAAACCCGCTGCGGCTGACCGCGCCACAGGGCCAACCAGCAGGCGCGGGCCAAGTCATCGGCATGGATGTGGTTGGTATAAACATCGTCTGAGGCTTGCAACACCGGCGTGCCTTTGCGCAAGCGCTCTTGGGGGGTGCCCCCATCGCGGTCCAAGGCATAAATGCCGGGGATGCGCAAGATGCTGGCCCGCACCCCTTGGCGCACACCCGTGCCTTTGCCATGCCAGCGCAAGCGCTTTTCAGCATCGACCCGGCGGTAGGCCCGGGGCGTGAAGGGGGTGACCGGCTGGGATTCGTGCACCCAAGCGCCATGGCAATCGCCATACACCCCGCTGGTGGACCCATAGACCCAACTGCGCGGCCAAGCACGCCGATCCAAGCTGCGCAACAAAGCCAGGGTGCGCGGGTCCGACCAACCCTCGGTGGGTGGCGGCGCCAAATGCACCATCCGCGTGGCCAAGCCGGCCAAGCGGCGCAGGCTCTTGGCGTCATCCAGGTTACCCCGCAAAGGCAAGATGCCTTGCCCCCTGAGCACAGCACAGTTTTCGGGCGACGAGGTCAAGGCCATGACCCGCAACGGGGCCGGTGCCAACCGGGCCACGCGCTGGCCCACGTCGCCACAACCGACGATCAACAGCCGTTGGCGGCGAAAGCGGGCGGGCAAGGCACCCAGCGGGGTTTGGTTTGAAGGCAAAATCGCAGTCTTTGCAAAAAATTCAATCCCAAGGATACCCAAACATGAGTTTCAGCGTCACGGTCCAACCCAGCAGCCGCCATTTTACGGCCGAAGCCGACGAGACCTTGCTCAGCGCCGGTTTGCGCCAAGGCATTGGCCTGCCCTATGGTTGCAAAGACGGTGCCTGCGGGTCGTGCAAATGCAAAAAAATCAGCGGCGAGCTGGTCATGAGCGAGTACCAAAGCAAGGCCTTGAGCGACACCGAAAAAGAACAAGGCTATGTGCTGACCTGCCGCGCCACGGCCACCTCGGACCTGGTGCTGGAGTCGCGCCAAGTGGTTGAAGAAGGCGCTTTCCCCATCCGCAAAATGCCAGTGCGCGTATTGGGCATGGCGCAAGCCTCACACGATGTGATGGTGATCCAGTTGCAATTGCCCACCAACGATGCGTTTCAATTTCGTGCCGGCCAGTACATTGACTTTTTGCTGCGCGATGGCGCGCGCCGCAGTTACTCCATGGCGAATGCGCCGCACACCTTGGTGGCGGGCAGCCCCAGCGTGGAGCTGCACATCCGGCATATGCCTGGCGGGAAATTCACCGACCATGTGTTTGGCGCGATGAAAGAAAAAGAGATTCAACGCATCGAAGGCCCACAGGGCAGCTTTTTCTTGCGCGAAGACAACCCCGAGCCGTTGGTGTTTTTGGCCTCTGGCACCGGTTTTGCGCCGATCAAGGCCATCATTGAGCACATGCGCCATGCCGGCATTGAGCGGCCCACCACTTTGTATTGGGGCGGGCGGCGTCCGTCCGATTTGTACATGGACGCCTGGGTGCGCGAGCAAACCGCTGCCCTGCCCTGGTTGACCTATGT
>CANNNH010000357.1 GCA_947505915.1 Comamonadaceae bacterium | reverse complement strand
GGGCGCAGGTTTTTATGTGAACGCCACGCAAGCGCCATGGGCAGCGCACTACCGCATGCAAGACTATGTGGCCGAGGAACTGCCCGCGCTGGTCGAGCAACACTTTGCGGCCAACCAAATGCGCAGCATCTTTGGCCACTCCATGGGCGGCCATGGTGCGCTGGTCACAGCGCTGCGCCACCCAGGGCGCTACCAGAGCGTCTCTGCGTTTTCGCCCATCGTGGCACCATCGCAAGTGCCTTGGGGCCAAAAGGCATTGGGCGCGTACTTGGGCGCCGACCGCGAAGCCTGGAAGGCCTGGGATACCGTTGAACTGATCAAGCTGGCCCGACAGGAGCGCTTGCCTTTGCTGGTGGATCAAGGCGATGCGGACGAATTTTTAGCCAGCCAACTGCAGCCAGAACTGCTGCAAGCCGCGTGCGCGGCTATCGGCCATCCTCTGAGCTTGCGCATGCAACCCGGCTATGACCACAGCTACTACTTCATTGCCACTTTTCTGGCCGATCACTTCGCGCACCACAGTGACGCTTTGGCAGGTGGCCCCAACTCAGCGGGCTGAGCCGCGCCCCAGGATGTACATCGCGTTGCCATCACCCGGCCCTGCGAGACCCCTCACAGCGGTTTGACCGCACTGTTTTTGTCAACGCTGCTGCGCCGTCAAGCTACCCACCACCGCCTGTGCGATGGCCAGCGAACTGGTCAATCCCGGTGACTCGATGCCAAACAAGTTGACCAAGCCGGGCAAGCCATGGTCGCTGGGACCCTGCAACACAAAATCGGCAGCGGCTTGGCCTGGGCCTGAAATTTTCGGTCGCATGCCCGCATAACCGGGTTGCAGCGAACCATCGGGCAAATCTGGCCAGTATGCGCGCACCGCTTGGTAAAAAGCCGCCTCGTGGGCAACGGACACCACCAAGTCCTCGGGGTTGTCCACCCACTGCACATCGGGCCCAAACTTGGCTTGCCCGCCCATGTCCAGCGTCAAGTGAACGCCCAAGCCCGCCGCTTCGGGCACCGGGTAAATCAAGCGAGAAAACGGGGCGCGCATGCCCAAGGTGAAGTAATTGCCTTTGGCAAAAAAAGCGGTGGGCACCTGGGCGGCATCCAAGCCCTGAAATTGCCGCGCCAGCGCGGGTGCGGTTAAACCGGCTGAATTCACCAGTTGGCGGGTTAAAAGTTCGGTGCCGTCGGCCATGTGCAGCACCCATCCCTGCGGGTGGATGTGGGCCGATGCCACCTGTGCATGGCACACCACCGTGCCGCCCGCGTTTTCAAAGTCACCTTGCAAGCTGAGCATGAAGGCGTGGCTGTCCACAATGCCGGTGCTGGGCGAATGCAAGGCTGCCACGCATGACAAAGCCGGCTCCATGGCCCGGGCTTGCTCGGCGCTGATCAGCACCACGTCGGTCACGCCATTGGCATGGGCCTTGTCACGCAAGGCCAACAAGCCCGGTATCTGCCCCTCATCGGTGGCCACCATCAGCTTGCCGCAACGCCGGTGCGGTACACCGCGCTCGGCGGCATAGGCGTAGAGCATGTCACGCCCTTGCACGCACCAGCGCGCCTTGAGCGACCCGGCGGGGTAGTAAATGCCCGCATGGATGACCTCGCTGTTGCGCGAGCTGGTACCGGTGCCAATCGCCTCGGCTTGCTCCAGCACCAACCATTGCGCACCCGGTTGGTCCAGACACAGGGCACGCGCCACCGCCAAGCCCACCACACCGGCCCCAATCACCACCCCATCGACTTGATCCAACGGTCTGCCCTTTCAAAAAAATGGCACCTCGAAAGGTGCCATTGTGGGCCCATCGGGGCTCAGCCCCAAACGGAGATCAGCGCTTTTTGGCGGCAGGACGGGCCTTGGCAGCAGCGGGCACGGCTTGGGCCATTTGGCTCATATTGGCCTGCATCATTTCGTTGGCTTGGTGCACGGCTTTTTGCACCGAGCCCAAGGCGGTGTTGCCAGCGGCCACCGCAGCTTTCAAAGCGTGCGAAGCGGCCTCGGTACCAGCGGGTGCGTTTTGGGTCAGGTTCTTGACCAGGGCTTCCACAGGCGCCTGAGCTTGGCCGACTTGACCTTCGACCACTTGACCGAATTGACCGCCGGTGTGTTGGGCGATGTCAAACAACTGGCGGTTGTAGGCGGCGGCTTTCTCAGCCAAAGGTTGGAACATTTGCGCTTGCAGCGACAGCAACTCTTGTGCGTCGCGCACCGACATCAAGGACTCGGTGTGGTGCTGGGCGTCTCCCAAAGCAGATTTGGCGGCGCTCATATTGAGGGCGATGATTTGCTCGACACCGGCAAAGGCTTGGGTGGTCAAGCCAGCCAGGGTTTCCAAATTGGCCTTGTTGGCGGCCAGCACTTGATCGGGGGTCAGGGTCATATTGTTGCTCCAAATAATAAAGGGGTTGTGCACAGCATTTGCTGGTAGCACAGTGGCAGAAATTATAGGAATGAAGTGAAAAGAAAAGCGCCCTTGGGGCGCTTTTAGAGGCGACAAACTAAGTGACCACCAAGGTTGACACACAGCCAACTTGTCTGACGCGCAGCTTGCAAAAAAACACCGGCGGGCTTTGTTTTGCGTAACGACGTAACGCAAAAATAAGTGTCCAGCACCCCCGCTGGCAGCACTTCAATAAGAGCGCGGCAAACCCAAGACGTGCTCGGCAATGTAAGACAGCACCATGTTGGTGGAGATGGGTGCGACTTGATACAAGCGCGTCTCGCGGAACTTGCGCTCCACGTCGTATTCGGCCGCAAAACCAAAGCCACCATGGGTTTGCAAACAGGCGTTGGCCGCTTCCCAAGAAGCGTCGGCTGCCAGTAATTTGGCCATGTTGGCTTGCGCGCCACACGGTTGACCCGCGTCAAACAAACGCGTGCCTTCATAGCGCATCAAACTCGCGGCCTCCACATTGATGTGGGCGCGCGCAATCGGAAACTGAATGCCTTGGTTTTGACCAATCGGGCGGTCAAACACGCGACGGTCGTTGGCGTAGTTTTTGGCTTTTTCAACAAACCAATGGCCATCACCCACGCACTCGGCGGCAATCAGCAAGCGCTCGGCGTTGAGGCCGTCGAGGATGTACTTCAGGCCCAGGCCTTCTTCGCCAATGCGGTTTTCCACCGGGATTTCCAAGTTGTCGATGAACAACTCGTTGGTCTCGTGGTTGACCATGTTGCGGAT
>CANNNH010000356.1 GCA_947505915.1 Comamonadaceae bacterium | reverse complement strand
GAATAGCCAAAATAGGTAAACCGGTTTCCAGCGCAATCGCTTTGGCCAGACCAGTGGTTGAACCGCCGCCATAGGCGACCAAGCCATCGACTCTCAAACGCTGCACTTCGTGGCATGCGTCCCGCACTGATTCAATGGGTACGTGCATGACCGCTTTGTGATGAACCCCGACAGCCGATGACCCGAGCAAGTCGGCAACCTGTTGCGCTTGCTCAGTTTGCTCAGGCGTGCACAGCACCAGCGCACGCTGCATGTTCAGCCATTGGGCTTCTTGTGCCACTTGAGCGAGTTTGCCTGCGCCAAACAGCACTCTTGCAGCTTGTGCGTTATAGACAAAGGATTGCATCAGCGCGGATAGTGAGGTTTGATCTGCGCATCGATATTGACCCACACACTTTTGACCTGGGTGTATTCACGCATCGCGTCAAAACCCATTTCACGGCCGTAGCCGCTTTGTCCGGTGCCGCCAAACGGTGACCCGGGGTTGACGCGTTTGTAACTGTTGATCCAGACCATGCCTGAGCGGATTTCACGCGCAAACAAATGCGCACGTTGCAAATGGGTGGTCCATAAACCGCTGCCCAATCCATACTCAGTGCCATTGGCGATTTCCAGCGCCTCGGCATCGGTCTTAAAAGTCAACACCGTCACAAAAGGACCGAACACTTCTTCCTGCGCCACCCTGTCTTTGTAGCTCTTGGCGCGGATGATGGTCGGGCGCACATAACAGCCATCAGCCAAGTCGCCGCCGGGCGCGACACCACCGGCCAACACTTCACCACCTTGCGATTTGGCGACTTCCACATAATTCAACACCCGGTCGCGGTGCATGGCACTGGTCAACGGCCCCATTTCTGTCTCCGGGTCCAAAGGGTTGCCCAGTCGAATGGAGTTGGCCAAGGCAATGAATTTTTCAAGAAATGCATCGGCTATGTTTTCATGCAGCACCAATCGCGAACCGGCAATGCAGGCCTGCCCTTGGTTGTGAAAAATCGCCCAGGCCGCACCATTCACAGCGGCGATCAGGTTGGCATCCTCAAAGACAATATTGGCACCTTTGCCGCCGAGTTCAAGCTGCACTTTTTTCAAATTTCCTGCGCTGGCTTGCACGATGCGCTTGCCGGTGGCGGTACTGCCGGTAAAAGCAATCTTGGCGATGTCCGGATGCTCTGCGATGTATTGGCCCGCCACATGACCCAGACCCGGCAGTATGTTGACCACCCCGGCGGGCATGCCAGCCTCGCGCATCAGTTCAGCTATTTTCAGCGTGGTCAGCGGTGTGATTTCCGCTGGTTTGAGCACAATGGTGTTGCCTGCGGCAAGCGCAGGCGCCATCTTCCAACTGGTAAACATCAACGGGAAATTCCACGGCACCACCTGACCCACCACGCCCAAAGGTTCACGCAAGGTGTAATTCAAAAACCCCGCATCCACCGGAATAGTTTCGCCTTGAAACTTGTCGGCCATGCCACCGAAGTACCTAAAGCATCCTGCGGTACGCGGCACATCGAGCATGCGGCAATCACGAATGGGGTGGCCGGTATCCAGAGATTCCAAACGAGCCAGTTCCTCGCCATTGGCTTCAATCAAATCAGCCAGTTTCAACAAAATGCGTCCCCGGTCTGCGGCCTGCATTCGGCTCCAAGCGGGAAACGCTTGTTGCGCCGCTTTCACCGCCAGATCCACATCTGCATGACCGGCCATGGCGACTTGCGCGATCACAGAGTTGTCATGGGGATTAAGCGTGGCCAAGGTCTCGCCTGAGAGCGCATCCACAAACTCACCATTGATAAATAACTGATGCCGGATGGGTGACTTCAAACCCACCGCCTGCTGGATGTCTGACAAATCCATAACTGTCCTTGTAATTCAGCGCGCCTGAGGCAGCGCCTTTTCAATGAGAGGTCTGCCACTAGGGCAGACCTGAGTCCGGGTTAAAACTGGACCGGCACTTCGGGTGTCTCGCCTTTTTGTATTTCATGCACGAGCGTGGGTGAACCGTTTTCCCACACCAGCAGCATGGAACGCTTGGGGCTGTAACCCTGGTGTCTGCAATAAGCAGGCATGGCGGCCATGTCGCCAGCTTTCATGATGACGCGCGCCAGCGGTTTGCCGGTGTTTTTATCAGCGCAATCCCAATGGATTTCGTCGCACATTTGGAAAAACCATTCGACACGGTCATTGCCGTGGATGATCGGCAAAATGTGTTCTTCTGTGGTCGGGCACATGAAGCTGTACTTGACCACCGAGGTGAAACTCGGGTTCCACGTGACCTGACTGCGGGACAAGAATGCAAACAAATTAAACGCATGCACCTCATTTTCAAAGCCGGGCTCGGGATGCAACTCAGGCATGTCCTGGGGTACATCTGCGAAAGCGCGGTTCACCGGGGCGCCGCGTGCATCGGTACGCAAGTCGAGATCGCCCTTTAAACCAACGCAACGCGTGGCCAGTTCACGCGCACGCGTGATCTTGGCGTTGTTGTTACCGTTTTTGCGGCCATAGGCAGTGCCGGTTTCCTGTGGGGCTGAAAACGGATCGAATGTCTCGTTGGTCCAATCGTCCAACATTTGCTCGAAGGTGGCCCGGATTTGGTCGGTGGGGAAGTTTTCCAACAAATCGACACCGGCGGCCTTCATGGTGCCGTTGTAGCTGCCTGCGTACAAATCGACCGATTGGTAATGGTTGACCGTGCCGATCACATTGTCAAAATTGACCCATCCGTAGAAAAAGCCCCAGGCCACGTCACGCATGAGCGCGCGTAAAAAATTGCCAATGTCAAGGGTGTGAGAAAGCGGTCTTCCATCACGTGTGGTCCAAGTGATGTGAGCGAAATACTCATCGCGGCGGAAATTGAAACTGCCGAGCGTGTAAGCGCGGTAACCCATGGTCGCGTCTGGCGGGGAAGCCAAAACCTTGATGATGTCAGCAGGTGCATTCATGTGTCTCTCCTTAAGCGGTTTGGCAAATATCTGCCCATTTTTCAACCGATAAATCGCCCTTGCATGTTTGCAAAATCAACACAGCAGGCTGGGCACTCTTGAATTGGTAGGCGGTATTTTTTGGCAACAGGGCTTGATGGCCACGTTTGATTTTCATCCAGCCCATCTTGGCGCCATGGGGCTGGCCTTGCACCAACACAGCGCCGTTTTTGTTTTCATCTTTGACGGTTTGAGAGGCATCTAATTGGAT